>PXPI01000102.1 GCA_003021905.1 Cyanobacteria bacterium SW_9_44_58
GGTACAGTAACAACATTGACTGAGTAAGGTTCATGACAAAATTTAATGACTTAATTGGTTCGGTGTCCAGCGTACCTCATTAGAGTAAGAATTGCTATATTAGTGGGATGTTGAGCAAAATCTGATACACAGACATTAACAGTTTCTGTTGCTACGGGTGCAACAGATGCGATGCGCGCGATCGCGCCCAAATTTAAACAAAAATATCCCAATATCAACTTCATTTGAATCTTATGGATTTCGTCCCTCTCAGCTATAGTAGTCGGTAAACTCTCAACTGTAAATTGATTATTAGTAGGCCCCCTAATCACTTCTGCTACTTTAGCAATAGGAAACCATCCAACTAAGACAGTTGCAATCAGTGGCAAATACCATCTCATAATGATGCAATCAACTGCATTTGAAGGGTCACTCATTTAGCAATTGCCAAAAACAGTGACCCTATCCTCTTATTTTTTTTATTTTGCGATCGCGCTTTTTTAATGTAGTGACACAATAAAAGGCAATTTCAACTAAGCAGGAATTTTGCCTATGGAGCGCCACCTGCTCAACCGTTTTCTATTTAAAAGTCGTCTCTTTCTGGGCTTGGCACTAAACCGCCGCCACTATTATTGCGGAAGAATTTACCAGCAGAATCATTTTGATAAACGCAATGAATTTCCGGCGATTCTTCTAGTTTTCCGGTAAAGGCAAAGGTATTCATCCGGTTTTTACAATCTCGCACTTGTTCGCGGCTAACTAAATTTTGATCTTCTAAGACAGACCAGTTGGTGCGACGCATAACACAACCGGGAACCATTTTCGGCTGCGTTACATAAACGCTAAATGGGTTTAGACTCATGTAAACCCGCATATCAGTAACCACGGCACTGGCGCCGTACTGGGCACAAAACTCAGGATTGGGAACGCTGCGATCAATGGCTACCGTTGAGGTGAGATTCTCAGAATTCAAATTTGTAGCCGAACTAAAGACCATGCCTAAACCAATGCCAATGATGAAAACTGCCCCAATAATGGCCCAGTAAGTGGGGTTTAAGTTAAATTGGGACGAACTCGAGTTAGAACTGCGAGGCGGTTCATCATAATAACGACGGGAACTGGTTTGGGCTCTTGTGGTTTTTCGCGCCATCTTGTAATTTAGTCTAATTTAGGTAAGCGTAACACTCATTTCTATTTTAATCACTGAGCAAGGACAATTTCTTATAACCACTGACTCAAATTATGGCAAAAACGGTTGCGCGATCGCGCCCTGTCCCCATATAATCTCCTAGGTTTGCTGAATCCCTTTAATCCGCTATGTCTTTTTCTAGTGCTTCCCAACTCTCTCTGCAAGATTTCCTGAATTATCCTGAAATTGAACCTGCCCGTGAATATATTGCCGGCAAAATTTACCAAAAACCTCGCCTTAGAGGCAAGCAAGAACGGGTGTTGAACCGTCTATTGGAAACCATTAACCAAACGGGAAAAAGACAAAAAAGCGCTTATGCTTTCTCCAATTTACGCTGTAGTTTTGAGAACTATTCCCTAGTTCCCGATATTACTGTGTTTCATTGGAACAATCTTCCCGTGGATAGCAGCGGCAATCTCCTTCGTGAACTCATCCCCAATTGGATTATTCAAATTTTATCCCCGGAAGAGCATTCCATCCGTAGCATTAATAATATTCTGATTTGCTTACAACGAGGGGCACAACTGGGATGGTTAGTTGATGTCATGGAACAAAAAGTCATTGCGTTTCCCGAAGGGGAACAGCCTGAGATTAAACAAAAAGATGACTGTTTACCGGTTTTAGAAGGATTGGGAACCTTAAAACTCTCTGTTAGGGATCTGTTCTATCAACGTTGACCAATTTCACTTTTTCACTTTCACTCAGGGGTCGATCGCGCGATCGCGACACATTTGGCGGCATTGACACTCTCCCATTATAATCTCTGATTTAATGGGAGATTCTTAATTCATTGAGACATCCTCACTTCCTCGTCGCTTCGCTCCTGCGTCGCTCCGGTTAAAGCATCCCAGAACTCGATTCTGTTCAGCCCCAGAGGGATTCTCTCCAAAAGCGTTTATTATCCTGTTTGGATGTGCCCCACCCTACAGCTTCAAAAAACGAATTGTCTTGGTTTTACTGGTACTCTCGTTAGAGAGCTTACGTTTTTATAGAGGATTTATCGCGCCTCTTTTTAATGCTTTAAGTGTAGCACAAACTGTCCTGATTCATCTACCCGTTAAACCGAAGGTTAACGGAAGTCTTCTCAGGACGTTAGATAAAATATAGTTCTACCAATGTCGCAAGAACCCAGAACATTGAGCGTGAATCATCAAGAAGGAAAAGCAACCTTTGAGATTGGCAATGCGTTTTATCGACCCCATACTAAATTCGTCCGAGATTTAGGCATCTTAGCCGCTGCAAGCTACCAACAAGAAACGGGTCGCTTGCGGGTTTTGCATGCCATGGCCGGCTGTGGGATTAGGGGATTGCGGTATGCTTTAGAAGCTGGTGCCAACTGGGTTTGGGTCAATGAAGCCAATGCTGACCTCCATGATAGACTTCAGAGAAATTTCGCCCAACATTTAGACGCTTCCAAGTATTGCCTTACCCATATTGATGCCAATCGCCTTTTTTTTGATCGCTACAATCGCTTTGATTTTTATGATTTGATTGATGTGGATTCGTTTGGCGCCCCGGTGCCTGATTTATCAACCGTACTATGGGCGGCGAAATTTCGCGGACTGGTTTATCTTACCAGTACCGATGGACGGGCTTTTACCGGAAATGCACCGCAGAATTGCCTAAAATTTTATAACGCCTATGCCCGTTCTCATCCGGCAGCCCATGAACAAGGGTTGCGTTTGATAATGGGAAGTTTGCAACAACAAGCCGCGATTCAAGGACGAGGCATCAAACCGGTTTTTGCTTATTTTACCGGGGAAACCTATCGGGTGATGATGCGTTTTGTACCAAAGCCCCAACTGACAGAAGACAATTATGGTTGGTTGGGCTATTGCCATCACTGCGGCAATTATCAACAAGTAGGCTGGCGTAAACTGGGCAGAACCTTGTGCCCTTATGACGGGAAAAATCCCGTTGTTAGCGGTCCCATGTGGTTGGGGGATTTGCACGATCGCGCCATGCTGGAAAAAATGATTGCCTTAGCCAAAAGCTGGGAATGGCGGGGACATCTAGCGTTATTACAGGTAATGGAACAAGAAGCTGACTTTCCCCCCTACTTTTATTCCTTAAAAGAGATTGGGAAAACAGGAAAACTCAATTTACCCAAGCGTGATGCCTTAATTAGAAAGCTGCAACAACAAGGCTATCGCGCTTGTACCACCCATCTTCATTCCGAAGCGATTAAAACCGATGCTAGCTTTACCGCCTGTATCGAAACTGCACAAGCCATGAGTTAGCAAACCTTAACTCCCATCTCAGGAAAAATTCAGATCTTGTGGATTTAATATAATTGAGTGCAAAGGATTTTCGGGAATTCGTTATTGGTAATTTCTAATTATCTAAGGAAACTCATTTCACTAAAAAATTAAATGAGGAGAGACAATCGATGACAATTGCGACCAACAATCAAAATACAGTTACCCCCTTTGCCGAAAAGCTAAATGCCCCTTTAACTAAACAAAAAATCAGCGTTTTACAAATTAACTTAGGACGCAAATGCAACCTAGCTTGCACCCACTGTCATGTGGAAGCGAGTCCGAAACGTACTGAGGAACTTTCCCCAGAAATTTGCGATCAAATTGTTGAAATCATTCATCGTTTTCCCCAAATTGAAACCGTTGATTTAACCGGCGGCGCCCCAGAAATGAATTATGGTTTTCGTGCCATTGTAGAAGCAGCTAGGGCACAAAATAAAGAGGTCATTGTTCGTTCCAATTTAACCGTTTATTTTGAACCCGGTTATGAAGATATTCCCGAATATTGCGCGAAACATCAAACGCGTATTGTCGCATCGCTGCCTTGTTATTTAGAAGATAATGTGGATAAGCAGCGAGGGGCAGGCGTCTATAACGGTTCCATTAAAGCGCTGCAATGGCTCAATCAATTAGGGTATGGACAAGATCCGAATTTAGGCTTAGATTTAGTTTATAATCCGCCGGTTCCGATCAGTGAAGAACAATTTCGTTTACCGCCAAAACAAGACAAGCTGGAACAGGATTATAAAGAATATTTAGATAAGCACTTCGGCATTAAGTTCAATCATCTCTTTACGATTACCAATCTTCCCATTGGCAGAATTAAAGACTTTTTACACCGTTATGAATTACATCAAGGTTACCTGAAGTTTTTAGAAAAAAACTACAATCCAGAAACAATTCCTAATGTGATGTGTCGCAATGAACTCTCAGTAGATTATTTAGGCAATATTTATGATTGCGACTTTAATCAAATGGAAAATGTTCCAGCAAAAACGCCAGAGGGTGAAAATATAACAATTAAAAAATTATTAGCATTTGACAATTTAGATGTAATTAAGACGATTCAAACTCGTCCTTATTGTTATGGCTGTACTGCCGGCAGCGGTTCTAGTTGCGGCGGCGCGTTGTTAGCTTGAATTTGGGATTAAAAATGAACAATAGGAATTGGAGGAGTTATGAACTCTAAACTTAAGTATATTGGAATTGCTGTGATTGTTGCCGGGTTGATTGTGTCTACTCGATTTATTGACATTCAAGGGCTTTTAACCAGTGCCCTAAACTGGATTGATAGCCTTGGTCCTCTCGCTGCCATTGTTTTTATGGCAATTTATATGGTAGCAACCGTTTTATTTGTTCCGGCTTCGATTTTAACCCTCGGTGCTGGTGTTGTTTTTGGCCTCATTCAAGGTTCCCTGTACGTTTATATTGCTGCTAGTATTGGAGCGAGTCTTGCCTTTTTAGTCGGCAGATATGTTGCCCGCGGTTGGGTTGAAAAACAAATTGAAGGCAACCAACGATTTAAAGCCATTGACCAAGCGGTTGCAGAAGAAGGAATGAAAATTGTTCTGTTAACGCGCTTATCTCCCATTTTCCCGTTTAACCTGCTTAATTATGCCTATGGCTTAACCAAAGTGACATTCCGCGATTATGTTATCGGTACTTTAGGGATTTTACCGGGAACCATTATGTTTGTTTATGTCGGCTCGTTAGCGAAAAATCTAGCGACATTAGGAGCCGAAGATGTATCCGCCCCTTCTGGCATTCAATGGGCAATCCGAATTATTGGCTTTATCGCAACTGTTGCTGTGACTGTTTATGTCACCAAAATTGCAAGAAAAGCTCTCAATCAAAAGGTCGAAACCGAATAAACAGAAGTAAAATCCTCACTTGAGTAACAGTTTCCCCCTTTCCCCTTACTCCCTTCTCCTGGTTCCATTTTATATTTAGGGGAAAGCCTATCACATTTTTGACTTTTTTTTTAACAATAGAAGAGGAGACAATCTCTGATAATAATTGTTTTCTAATCAAAATTAGTTATGTTTTCTAGCTTATTTTAATGCTTTTTTAGTAATGACCAAGCAAAATCGCGGTTTTTATCAGCAATTTTTTCGATTTTTTAAGATTTGTCGAAAGCCTAAATTTTGGGTCGCGATCGCGCTGTTTGTCACTGCTTTTTTAGTCACCATTGGTCCTTTAAAAGTGTTGTTGGATCAACAGTTTCTTATTAAGCAGTTAGAAGTTTATCAATGTTGCGCGATCGCGATTTTTATTGCGCTTTATGCAATTCTCACCGTGATTGGCATTCCTGGTACAGTTTTAAGCGTTGCTGGCGGGATAGCATTTGGTTTAGTGTGGGGAACCGTTTGGTCTGCAATTGGGGCAACCCTAGGGGCATTAGGGGCATTTTGGACAGCCCGTTATCTGTTCCGAGACTTCGCTGAAGCCAAATTTGGCGAATATAAACTCTTAGGGTATCTACGAAAAATGGTTCAACAAACTCCTTTTCGCTTTGTGTTAACCTTACGCCTAGTCCCGATTACCCCCTTTAACTTGATCAATTTTTTATTCGGCTTAACGCCAATTCATTGGTTTCCTTACACATTAGGAACCTTAATTGGAATTTTGCCGGGAACGTTTGCCTATACTTGGTTAGGGGTAAGCGGTATGGAAGCATTGCAAGGAGGCGATCGCGTTTCGTTTTTTTTTGCCCTAGGATTGTTAGCCCTCCTCTCAGCAATTCCCCTCTGTTTTCGCAAAAAATGAAATTGTACACTAGATATAACAAAGGGGTGTTTTTTCCTAAAAACGAGGGAGATAGCCCAGGGCATCTTTTACCCGAGAAAGCGTTTGTTGCGCGATCGCGCTTGCCTTTTCTTGCCCCTCTTTTAAGATGGAATCAAGATAGCCTTTTTCGGTCATTAATTGTTGATATTTCTCTTGAATGGGACGCAGGGTTTCTACCGCTGCATCAGTCAATAAGGGTTTAAATTGTCCCCATCCCATATCCTGACATTCTTCGGCCACTGCTTTTTTTGTTTTACCCGATAACAGCATATAAAGGGTTAATAAATTATCGCATTCGGGACGTTCAGGATCGTCAAAGCTTAAGCCTTTTACCGGATCGGTTTTGCAGCGTTTAATTTTCTTTTTAATGTCATCCGGGGAATCTAATAAATTAATCCGACTCATTTCAGAGGGATCCGACTTCGACATTTTTTTGGTGCCATCCAGCAAACTCATTACCCTTGCCCCTTCGTTGCGAATTAAGGGGTCAGGGAGTTTAAAGACCGGTTGGTCTTTTTTGCCAAATTGATCATTGGTTCGTTGGGCAATATTGCGGGTTAATTCCAGGTGTTGTTTTTGATCTTCGCCCACCGGCACTTTATCCGCTTCATATAATAAAATATCCGAGGCCATCAGCACCGGATAATCCAATAAGCCAGCGCTGACATTATCCCCTTGTTTCACTGCTTTTTCCTTAAATTGAATCATGCGCTCCAACCAATTTAAGGGAGTGATACAATTTAATAACCAGGCCAATTCGCTATGGGCGCTCACATGAGATTGAACAAAGATCGTTGAGTAGCTGAGGTCAATACCACAAGCGAGATATAATGCAGCAATCGTATAAGTATCTTGCGCTAAGGTTTTGGGATCGTGGGGAACAGTAATCGCATGGAGATCAACGACACAAAAAAAGTTGTCATACTCTTGCTGAGTTTCTACCCAGTTGCGAATGGCGCCTAAATAGTTCCCCAAATGAAGGTTTCCTGTTGGTTGAACGCCTGAAAGTATCCGCTGTGCCATAGAATTTCCTTGTCATTACTTTAAAAAATTATATAGCATTACTTGTTATCCCTTTAATGTTGTTGTTTTGGGCTTACTCAGTTCATGTCGCCTTTGTCTAATCCGGATCGTCCTTATAAAAGCCAAGTTTTCAACTGGATCAATCGCCAATCTTTCCGGTTGCGCGATCGCGCCCAAATTAGCTTCCGAAAATTGAAAACTGCTACGGTTTGGGGCATCCAAATTATTGCCTATCCCTTTTACTTGCTGCTGCAAACCTCAACCCAGTTAGGAAAGCAACTGCAATCGAAAGCGTTAAAATTACTCTCTCCCGAGAAGGAGGAAAACAGTGACTCCGTGGGCAGTCAACCGACAGTGGTGGCATTAAACAGTCTTTATCCCTGGCTGGAAAATACCCCTTACCAATTGTTTTCCTCGGCAAAAACGGAGGGTAAGACTAGGACAACCCACCAAGCAACCGCCAACCTTCCTTCTGATTCTACCCTACCCAAACCGGAACGGCGATTTCCCCTTCCTTTTTTACCGCAAACAAATCTGAATCGCGGCGACACAACAGGGCAACCCACCTACTGGATTCAAGGCATCGCTACCTACCTCGAAAATGGGAAATTGGTGTTAGTCACTCGGGAAAATCAAACCATTGATTTCTTATCAGACAGCCAACATGAACAACTCAAACAACGCATTAAAATTCTTCTAGAATGTTACGAACAAATTCAGCAACCTTGGTGGTGGCAGATTGCTTCCCAGGGTGATAAAGGGCGGTTTCATCCCCTGCGCTGGCTATCCCATCTAATGATTTGGATTCAGACAAGCAGCTTAGCCAAACGGTTAAACCTGTTTCAGGAATCGCAGTTAAGGGTGTCCTCGGGGTATTCGGAAATTTCCCAAACTCCCCCTCAATCTTCTTCTCAATCTTCCCAATCAGGCGTCATGGCAAAGCTGGATCGCGCCCTTGCCCATTGGGAAACGGCACAACTCAGCCCAGTTATTGAAAAAATCAAGCAGTGGCGGCAACAACTGGATCAGCAAGAGAATCCCATATCGTTTCTGATTCAAGCGGCAGTGGATTATTTTTATGGGGGAAACTCGCAAAACCGGCTTACCGGAGACGTTAATGCCAACTCTGATGGCAGTAACCCCCGCAAAATTCCCAAACTTCTTAAACCCATGGATTCTCTGATTCAGCAAACCCAAAGCATTGTTAATCGGGGGAAAAACCGGATTGAAAATGCCGTCGCAGAAGATACCGCTGATGCCTATCGTATCAGGCAATTAATTCAAGCCGCGATCGCGTACTTTTTTGGCAAACCCAATCGCTGCTTTGCTGATTATTCCCGCGAAATTTCCACTTCTGTCTCCAGTAATGAACCCTGGTTAACAAAAGCCGATCTGTTTGGTGAAAGTGACTCTCCCTCTTCCTCAGCAACTGCCGCAGAAAACAATGACGATTTTTCCATTGCAGCAGCAAATCAGTTCAGCAGTGAGATGTCTTCTCCGGCAACAACAACGGAAAGGAGTAGTACCACAGATAAGGAAACGGAAACAACAGAAGCAGACACGACTGGGGAGGAATGGCAAACTGAGGGGATTCCTATGGGCTACGAAAAGCATATTTTGGCCAGAATTTTAGAAGCGATGGATCGCGCTTTAGCTTGGTTGGAAGATCGCTTGCTGAAACTTTGGCAATGGCTAAAACAGTGGTTTCTTAAGCAATAATCGCGCCTTTATCCGCTTTTTCCCCCAGTTTTTTCCACTAACTGAATCCCTTGAATAATCATAGATTTTTCTAACGCCTTTGCCATATCATAAAGGGTCAAGGCACTTACCGAGACAGCAGTGAGCGCTTCCATTTCTACCCCCGTCTGGGCAGTGGTTACCGCTTCAGCGCGAATGCGATAGCCGGGCAAGGCTGGATCAGCCGTAAACGCCACTTGCACATTCTGTAAGGGCAACCCATGACATAACGGAATCAGCTGCGAGGTTTGTTTGGCTGCCATAATCCCCGCTAACCGGGCAGTGGCTAAAACATCTCCTTTCGGCGCATTGCCGGCTTCGATAGTGTCTAAAGTCTGTTGCGACATTTTGATTTCTCCCTGCGCGATCGCGCGGCGTTTGGTGGTTGCTTTGTCCGAAACATCCACCATGCGGGCTTCACCGCTGGAACTAAGATGAGTTAGATTTTCCGGTTGTGTCATCGCTAAGTTTGTGTTATAGTTTATTACTGTTGGCTTGGAAAAAGTGAAGCCTTCTGGGCCTGTAGCTCAGTGGACTAGAGCACGTGGCTACGGACCACGGTGTCGGGGGTTCGAATCCTCCCAGGCCCGTTTCTTTAATATGATAGTAAAGAAGGCAATGCTGGAACGGCAACTGCTTCACGATTCCAAAGAATACCAGTTTTGGAAAGCTGCCGCTTGTCCGTGATACCTCCCATGGGCATCAATTAAATTCCAAATGGTGCCGTTTTCGATGACAAATCGCGAACCGTCGGAGGAAATTCTTACACCGCGATAGTTGTCGATAAATCCTTGTTCCGATACTTTTTGCAATAGGACATTTCTTTCCGATTGTTCCATAGGTTCCGCCGATTTTCGGGAAGGAAGTTGAATAAACTCATCCCAGTCATACTTAAATCGTTCAAGGGCGGCTTGATTCCCGAAATTGAAAATGGGATCCGTTTCTGTGCCATGAGAGACAAGGGCAAAAGGTGCATAAAATAGATCAATAATCGTGTCATGGGATGCCGTTGTATCAGCAAGCAATTCTTTGCCGGTTAAGCGATAAAAGCTATCTAGAAGCAGTTTTCCGTGTTCAATATAAAAGCGTGTCGTTAGCGAGTTGGGGATTGCTATCATCTTCATCTTGTTATCATGCCGTTTATCCATTGAACCACTCCAGACACAGAGGACGCAAAAGATTGAATCGATTTGATCGATAGTTTGCCCGCCCTGCGTAAAGAAGCGTTATCGCCAATTTGGAGAAAATTGCATTGAGCGTTGACACTGTAAAAAAGCAGTTGTTATATTAACAAAGGTTCTTAACGCATTGGGGTGTAGCCAAGTGGTAAGGCAGCGGGTTTTGGTCCCGTCATTCCTAGGTTCGAATCCTAGCACCCCAGTTTTTAATTATTAATAATTCATCTGCAACTGTTAGGCGATGACTCTGCTATTTACCTGAAAACAGGTTATTGGTTATGATTTTGCTGTTTATTAAGTGATTTTTGCGAGTTAAGAAATTTTGTCCAGCCTCTCTCATGCGACAGTACCGGATCTCCTTGCTTTAGATTTTGATGGCGTCTTATGCGATGGGCGGGCAGAATATCTAGAAAGCAGTTGGCAAGTTTATTGCGAGATCTGGGATGTTTCTCGCCTCAAGTTAGATCAAGCGGCGTCTCGTTTCTATCAATTACGGTCTGTCATTGAAACCGGTTGGGAAATGCCCCTGCTGTTGCGATCGCTGTTTGAAGGGATTTCTGATACTGAAATTCTGGAAAACTGGTCATCTCTAGTTCAGCAGATGCTAGACAAAAGCGGATTGACAAAACAGGAGATGACGCGATTGCTTGATGAAAAGCGCGATCGGTGGATAGAAAACAATGAACAAGACTGGCTAGCCCATCATGAATTTTATCCCGGTGTTATCCAGCGCTTACAAGCTGCTTTCAATGAGCCATCGCCTCAAGTTTATATTATCACCACCAAAGAAGGACGTTTTGCCCGGAAACTTCTTCAACAACACGGCATTCAGTTTCCTAGGGATTACATCATTGGCAAAGAGTATCAGCAACCAAAAACAGAAACCCTCACTGAGTTATTAAAACAACAGGAAAATGCTTCCCTGTGGTTTGTGGAAGATCGCTTCAAAACCTTGCTAACAGTAGCACAAGCGCCTTATTTACAGTCGGTGCGTTTATTTTTAGCGGACTGGGGCTATAATACAGCGCGATCGCGCCAACAAGCAGCCAATCATCCACAGATTCAATTATTATCCCTAAATCGCTTCAATCAAGACTTTTCCCACTGGTAGAGGAGTCGGTTCCAGTTTGTAATTGATACATTGAGATTAGGGGGAAATCAATAAACTATTACATCATGCCTAACGAATAACTATGACTCCCAATCCATTAATTACCAACTCAGTTGAAAAACTCAACTATCAGGTTACCGTCGGCGATGTTGCGGCAGAAACGGGGCTAAAAGTACAAGATGCCCAGAAAGGATTAGTTGCCCTAGCTGCAGATGCCGGCGGTCATTTAAAAGTCAGTGAAACGGGCGATATTACCTATTTATTCCCAAAAAATTTCCGCAACATTCTACGCAATAAATATCTTCGTCTCCGTCTCAAAGAATGGTGGGATAAAATTTCCGGCACTTTATTCTACCTAATTCGGATTTCTTTTGGCATTGTTTTAATTGCTTCCATTGTTTTAATTGCCATTACCATTTCTCTCATTGTTATTGGGGCGCAAATGAATTCTGAGGAGGGAGAGTCTGATGAAGGCGGCATGGGAGGAGGCGGTTTCTCCTTTGGCTTTTTCCCTTTCTGGTTTGGCCCGGATTTATTTTTGTTTTTCTCCCCTGGCTTTTACGATGATGATGAACCGTTTAGTAGAGAGAGAGAACAATCAAGACGCAATCGCAAACAAAAAAGTGAACTAAGTTTCCTAGAAGCAATCTTCTCGTTCCTATTTGGCGATGGCAATCCCAATGCCAAGTTAGAAGACCGTCGTTGGCAAGAAATCGGCAGTGTCATTCGCAACAATGGCGGTGCCGTTGTGGGAGAACAAATTGCCCCTTATTTGGATAATATTGACCAGAAAAGTTGGGAAGACGAAGATTATATGTTGCCGGTTTTAACCCAATTTAATGGGGTACCGGAAGTCACCGAGGAAGGCAATA
Organism: Cyanobacteria bacterium SW_9_44_58; assembly: GCA_003021905.1. Taxonomy (GTDB): domain Bacteria; phylum Cyanobacteriota; class Cyanobacteriia; order Cyanobacteriales; family Rubidibacteraceae; genus Halothece. Next base: position 12,135 of record PXPI01000102.1, read on the forward strand.
TTATTTATTATTTTCCAGAGTTGCAAGTGACTGCCACTGACAAATCCAAACGATCCGTTGAATCTTACTTGCAAGAAAGATATTGGCAATTTACAAAAGCCAGCAGTACCCAAAAAATGATAGCAATTGGGTTAGGGGGCGTCAATTTAGTTCTTGCGTTGATGTTAGGATCGCTGTTATCTGGAGAATTGGCGGCGCAAATGGGCGGTTTGGTTGCTTTTGTTAATGGCATTTATGGCATCCTTTTAACCTACGCCATCGGCTATTTAACCATTCCTTTAATTCGCTATTTTTGGATACAGCAAAAAAACAAACAAATTGCCTCTCGTAATGACCAGCGTTTCAAACGAGCTCAACTTCTAAGCCGGGGGGATCAACTGTTACGGAATAAACTGCAACAAGCCCAAGAATTTGCCGCCAAAACCGTTTTAAGCGAGGAAGATGTTGCCTATTCCACGGAACAAGATTTAATGGAACAAGAAGCAGAACGCAGCGATAAAATTGACGAAGATTGGGAACGCCGTTTGTCTTCAGAATAGATGCAATTAATGAGTAGTCGGTGATTTATTGTTAATTTGATTGACAGCTTGCATTGGGGTTCGTTTTCCCTACCAAAAGGGGAAGAGCATATCTTAATTTTTTGTTACATTAGCAATGGTTAATGGGATTACCGATGCAGAAGCTCAATGCAAAGACGAATTAATTTTGATTTACTGAAACGATTTTGGTCCATCGCGCGACTGTACTGGTTTAGTGAAGAAAAACGCAAGGCAAGAGGGTTGCTTTTAGGGATTACCCTCATGCTAATTACTTACACGGTATTAAGTGTTCTTCTCAATCAACAACGCGGTGGATTGATTACTGCTTTATCGGAACTGAACGAAGAAGAATTTTGGCAAAAATTGCTAATTTATTTTGGCGTTTTAGTGGCCTATATTCCCCTATTTGCCGGAGCGAATTATTTAAGCGGTTTCTTAGGGTTGCTGTGGCGAAAATGGTTAACCGGACGGTTTTTAGATAATTATTTTCGCGATCGCGCTTACTATAAATTAAGCTCTTATGGAGAAATTGATAACCCCGATCAACGAATTTCCCAAGATTTACGCTCTTTTACTCAAGAATCATTAGATCTGCTGTTGGTAACCATTTCTTCAATCCTGCAAGTAATTGGTTTTGGCATTCAACTGTGGACGATTTCTTTTCCTTTAGTCATTTTTCTTGTCATTTACGCAATCATTGGAACTTTAATTACTATAGGCGTTTTTGGAAAAGTTTTAGTCCGTTTAAATTTTCAACAACTAAAACGAGAAGCGAATTTTCGGTTTGGCTTAGTTCGGATTCGGGAAAATGCTGAGTCAATTGCCTTTTATCAAGGCGAACCTCAAGAAGAAAATCAAGTCAAAGTTCGGTTCAATGATGTATTTGAAAACTTCAAACGTCTTATTTTATGGCAGAAATTGGGATTAAGGGCTTTCACCAATAGCTATGAATTTATTACCTTTGCAATTCCGTTTTTAATTTTAGCACCGAGTGTTTTTGCCGGCGATTTACAGGTGGGAAAAGTAACCGAAGCCCAGGGAGCTTTTTTTCGTATTTTTATGGCATTGAATCTCATTGTAAATCGCTTTGAAACCTTAACAGAATTTAGTGCTGGCATTAATCGGGTTCACGAATTTGCAAACTATATTAATTTAACCGATGGCGATAAAAAAGATAGCCAAGAGAGTGATAAACCAACCATTGGCACCGTCAATGACGAACAAATTGCGGTTAAAAATTTAACCCTACAAACGCCGAATTATCAACGCACTTTAGTAGAAAATTTAACCGTAGATGTTCCCCAAGGAAACGGTTTATTAATTATGGGGGCAAGCGGCTGCGGCAAAAGTTCACTGCTACGAGCAATTGCTGGATTATGGGAATCGGGAACCGGAAAAATTATTCGTCCCAACTTATCGGAAATTCTCTTTTTACCGCAACGCCCCTACATGATTTTGGGAAGTTTGCGAGAGGAATTAATTTATCCCAAAACCGAAACCGAATTAACCAATGATGACCTAGGCAACATTTTAGATCAAGTGAATCTTCCCCATTTAATTGAACGTTTCGGCAGTTTAGAGGTGGAAAAAAATTGGGGAGATGTTTTATCCTTAGGCGAACAACAACGGGTTGCCTTTGCCAGAATTTTAATTAACCAGCCGCGCTATGTGGTATTAGATGAAGCGACCAGCGCTTTAGATGTAAAAAATGAAGCCTCTCTCTATGAAAACTTGCAAAGCAGCAACGTTACTTACATCAGTGTTGGCCATCGTCCCACTTTACAAAACTATCATCAACTTGTCCTAGAATTAGCAGAAGATCAGTCTTGGCAAATTAAACAAACAACGGCGCAATAATTATTATGATTTATCCCGGTGAAGTCTTTGCAGAAACGAAAGAATTTGATACTAACATTCGGCAACTGTTGCCCTATTATGATGAACTGTTAGACGCGATCGCGCTTTGTGTTCCCCCCGAAAGCAAGCGGATTTTAGAATTGGGCTGCGGCACTGGGGAACTGAGTTTAAAAGTGTTGCAACAATGCCCGAATGCCAAACTGGTGGCAGTTGACTATTCCCCGCGCATGATTGAATTTGTTCAGCAAAAGTTAGAATCTCATGGGGAGCGCAATAGAGTAAAAGCCCTGCAACTGGATTTTGGCGCCTGGGCCAACGACGAAATCGAAGTGGGAGACAGCTTCGACGCCGTTATTTCCTCTCTGGCGATTCACCATCTCAGCGACGAGATGAAAGCAAAATTGTTCCAGAAAAGTGCGCGTTGTCTTAACCCCAACGGGCGATTTTGGAATGGGGATCCCCTGTTGCCTGAATTTCCCGAGCTGTCCGATATTTATAGCGAATCTCGGCAACGGTGGGCGCAAAAGCAAGGCTTAGATTTAGATGCCGTTAGAAGCCGCATTGGCAAGAGTGAAGATTACGGCTATTCCAGCCACGATCAACTGGCAACCCTAGACAGCCATTTGCAGATGCTGCAAACAGCAGGCTTTTCCAAAACCGCAGTCATCTGGAAATACTACAATCTGGGTGTCTTTGGGGGATTGCTTTAATATTAGTATTGTGGTACCTTAATAGATCGTGTCTCCTGCTCGGAACAGGTCAGACATCATCAAAGCGAAAGCCATTCGCTACCTGTACGGCATTGGTAAGGATTAATCATGAGTTATGCAATTGTAGAAGCAAGCGGTACCCAAATCAAAGTAGAACCGGGTTATTTTTATGACCTCAACCGTTTGCCCGTTGACGAAGAAGGGAACTACACCTTCGACAAAGTGTTATTAATTAACAATGACGGTGAAATTACGGTTGGTCAACCCTATATTGAGGGGGCCACTGTCGAAGGAACAGTCATGAGCCACTTGCGAGGGCGAAAAGTACTCGTTTACAAAATGAAGCGCAAAAAGCACTATCAGAAAAAGCGCGGTCACCGTCAGGAATTAACTCGTGTCATGATTAATTCCATTCGTCTCAACGGTTCTGTTATTGCCGAAGCAGATACCCAAGCCGAGGCAGTTACCCCAGAAGTCGTTGAAACCCCAGCAGAGTAAAATAAATTGTAGGAAGCAAGGATAAAGGTCATTTACTATGGCTCATAAGAAAGGAACAGGAAGTACTCGTAACGGTCGAGATTCTAACTCAAAACGTCTAGGCGTCAAGCGATTTGGCGGCCAAACTGTTCGCGCCGGCAATATCTTAGTTCGTCAGCGAGGAACCAAAATTCGCCCTGGTGCCAACGTTGGCCGCGGCGGCGATGATACATTATTTGCTTTAGTTGATGGTGTTGTTACCTTTGACCGCTATGGCAAAAGCCGTAGTAAAGTCAGCATTCATCCTGTAGAAGAAGCCACTGCCTAGACACTGGCATTAACTCCTAGTTTCTATAGCAGCAATTCCCTCTCTTGTTCAGCAAGGGAGGGATTTTTTGTTTAACAAAGCAAAGCATCAAACCTTAAATGGTCAATAAATATCAATTAAAGCAATTTTAACCTCAACTGACTACTATTTAGGGTAGAAGTCTATATAGCCTAATTTTCCCCCTATGGTCGCTAAAAATAAATTTTCTTGGAAACGGTTTTCTATTGCCGGGGCAGTGGCGCTTGCTACTGCTAGCTTAGGATTCGCGGTTTCGGAAGTCCGCTCTCAATCCAACATCGTCAAGGTAGATGGCTCTAGTACAGTTTTTCCCATTACAGAAGGCGTTGCCGAAGAATTCCAGAAAGAATATCGCGGTAAATATCGCGTGACGGTTGGCGTATCTGGAACCGGCGGCGGTTTTGAAAAATTCTGCCGGGGTGAAACCCATATTTCCGATGCATCTCGCCCCATTAAAGAATCAGAAGCCCAAAAATGCGCTCAAAATGGCATTGAATATGTAAAAATGCCCGTTGCCTATGATGGATTATCAGTGATGGTTAATCCAGAAAATGATTGGGCAAATAAAATAACGGTCGAAGAGCTGGAAACAATTTGGGAGCCGGAAGCGCAAGGAAAAATTACCCGTTGGAGCGATGTGCGCTCTAGCTGGCCTGATAAAGAGCTTCCCTTGTTTGGCCCTGGTTCTGATTCTGGTACCTTTGACTACTTTACCGAAACCATTGTCGGTGAATCTGGGGCAAGCCGCGGCGATTATACCGCTAGTGAAGACGACAACGTGCTGGTTCAAGGAGTCGCTAGTAACGAGAATGCCTTAGGCTACTTTGGCTATGCCTACTATGTTGAAAATAAAGATCGGTTGAAGTTGCTTGGGGTAGATAATGGCAAGGCAACCGTTAAACCCAATCAACAAACGATTGAAAGCGGCCAATATTCTCCCTTATCGCGTCCTCTCTTTATTTACGTGAAAAAATCGGCATTAAACAAACCACATGTAAAAGAGTTTGTGAACTTCTATATGAAGGAAGCGACGCCGATTGTTAAGGATACTGGTTATGTTTCCCTATCTCGTCAAGGTTATCTTGAAAATCTGAGCAAAATTCGTTAGTTCGTCATACAAAGCTTAACCGGGGTTGAAGCAACTGGATGCAGAATATTGCTATTCTGCATCTTTTTTTAGTAGGCTACGATACTTTCAGTTTCTTCTCAGGATGGCAGTTTAGGCTAAGAGTAGCAACTGTTGAACTGGTAAATGTCGATGAGGCGACGCCACCCCTTGCAAACCGCGATGAAAAATTTGTTGAACGTTTGGAAACCGCGATCGCTGCGTTTTCGTTTAACCTTAGGCATTGCAACGGTTTCTGCTGTGGGATTGGGGGGAGTGGCCGTTTGGTTGGGTTGGACAATGGAAAGCATTCTCATTTCCGCCCATAAAGATAACGTTCTGTATATTGCCGAGCGGATGCCTAACAATATTGAGATTTATCAACAAATGTATCCCCAACCTCAAGCCCTGCAAAAAGCAGTGGCTAATATGAGTCGGGATAATGTCTTTTTATGGATTGAAAATCAGCAAGGGAAAATTATTGCCCAAACCGGAGGGTTAGAAGAACTCCAACCCCTCCCGGTTTCCCCAAAAACAGCTAATTTTCCGTTGCCTGGGATTAGCATTTCAGAAGTTAATGGACGTTATTGGATTTTGTGTGCCAATCCTTTGTCTGTGAATAATCAAAGGATCGGAGAACTTTATATTGCTCAGGATATTAGTGCCGATCAGATGATGTTTTTACAGGTAATCAGGAACTTGGGCGTAGCAACTGTCATTGCAATTGGGGGAATGACGGTAGCAGGCGGCATTTATATTAAGCGATCGCTGCGTCCGCTTCAGCGAATCTGTCAGTTGACAGAAAGCATCTCGGCAGAACATTTGGGCAACACTAGAATTCACTTGAAACAGGCACCCACTGAGGTCAAACAACTGGCGGAACGGTTTGATGAGATGTTGCTGCGGTTGCATCGTTCCTGGGAACAACAGCGTCAGTTTGTCAGCAATGTTTCCCATGAGTTGCGCACGCCATTAACGATTGTCTCCGGTTACTTACAGAGTGTCCAACGACGGGGAAGCAATTTGAATGAAGTTCAGCGGGAAGCCCTGGCAATGGCAAGTTCGGAAACGGATCGCACTGTTCAATTATTAGCGGATTTATTAACTTTGGCACGGGTGGATAATGGGCAGATGCAGTTTCAATTGGAGAGGGTTTGCTTAAATGAGTTTGTGGAACAAACCATCGGTCTGGCCGAACAATATCATGACCGTCCGATTCATTACAAACCCCTATCTCATGAGGTTTTTGTGCAAGTTGATCGCAATCGGCTTAAGCAAGTGCTGCTCAATCTCATTGATAATGCGATTAAGTATTCGGAACCGGAACAGCCGATTACGCTAAGTGTGGAACAAAAAGATGAAATGGGAATCATATCGGTGCGCGATCGCGGGATGGGAATCCCCTTAGCTCAACAAACCCGGATATTTGAACGGTTTTATCGGGTGGATGAAGCGCGTTCCCGTTCCACGGGGGGAACCGGATTGGGGTTATCTATCGTCAAAACCTTAGTGGAAGGGATGAAAGGCGAGATTCATGTCAGTTCCCAACTGGGCAAAGGGACGACGTTTACTGTCTCGTTTCCCATAGTTGATTAAGGTTAGATTTTGTGCCGATTCATTTTCTTACCTAACTGCGACCATAACCAACCGCTGTAGTTGCTAGAACAAAAATAAACCCCTCACTCCGTTTTTAGATTATGAAACAAATGATTTTTCCACTCATCAGACAACTTGGCAAACGGTGGCATTATGCTGTGCTTTCCCTGTTTGTTGCCGTTGGACTTATTTTGGGAAGCGCACAAACGGCACAAAGTTTTTCTTTCTTTGACTTATTCCGGCAAGGGGTGCAAGTCTTCCAACTATCGAATTTGTCCGATGAGCAAGAAGTGAAATTGGGAAGGCAAATTAATGAACAATTAGTCAATAATGAGATCACCTTGTCCCGCAATCAGCAGCTGAATCGTTATGTTGATGGGATTGGGCAACGCTTAGTGCCTCACAGCGATCGCGCCGATATTCCTTATACTTTCCAAGTGGTGAAAGATGACAGCGTCAATGCCTTTGCCACCATGGGAGGCTTTGTTTATATTCATACCGGCTTAATGGCGGCTGCTGACAATGAATCGGAATTAGCCAGCGTGGTTGCCCACGAAATTGGCCATATTACCGCGCGTCATGCGGTGCAGCAAATGAAACAGCGCGCGATCGCCCAAGGACTCCTTTCCGCTGCGGGGTTAGATGAAAGTGCAGCGGTTCAGATTGGAGTAGAATTAGCCGTGAGCCGTCCCAATAGCCGCGAAGACGAATTGGAAGCCGACAAAAAAGGACTGGATACCCTCACGAAAGCCGGATATGCCCCGCTGGGGATGATTAGCTTTATGGAAAAATTGCAGCAGCAGGGGGGATCGCCGCCGAGCTTTTTAAGTACCCATCCCGCAGTCAGCGATCGCATTGAAATCCTAAAAGCCCAAATTGATAATCCCCGCCAGGGAAATGGCTTAAATACCAGCATCTATCAACGACGGACCCAAGCGTTGCGATAATCCCTTGTCAAAGTTGTCGCAAACCTTCTATAGTAAGAGATAGAAGCGCGGGGCCGTAATGGTTTCGACAGGTTGGCGAAAGCCACCCCGTGATGCAGGCGGAGAGTGAGTCAACTCTCGATAATTAAGGCTCATAAATATAGTAAGTGCGAACAATATCGTTCCTTTCGCTCGTAAGCCAGCCACTGTCGCTGCTTAAAAACCTCTAACAGGTTAGTTCGAGCACTCATCGTCCGACACCGTTAAGGGCGATGGGTAAAAACCAACGGTTGCGCGCTTTATACGCCTCTGGTCGGTAAAGTGCAAAGAATTAACCAGAGATCCCTTTCATCCGGGATAAAGGATGAACCCCGTTGTGAGGGTTAGAACAACTAAGCCTGTGAAGGATCGGACGGTAAATAGCCAGCCTGGACAGCAGTTCGATTCTGCTCGGCTCCATTTTTTATTAATTGCCAAATTGTTGACGGGCTTTTTCGACAATTTCTTCCGTAACTAAGTCTGATTCAGCAGAACGAGCCATTTCTTCAATGCGCTGACGCGCTTGCGGGCGAGCAAAAAAAGGAATGTTTTTTAATTTCGCTTGCGCTTGGGGCGTCCATTTCAAGGGAGAGAGAAATTGGTTAGACTGATTCATGATTCCTCCTTAGGGGTCAGCTTGCCTCATCTTCTAGTTTCTCTAAAAATCGAGACGAAATCCTAGAGAACTTAACAGAGTTTTTCATTTTGTTTTCGCTGTGAAAATAATGATGCCCCCATTCCAGCCGAGATGGAGGTTTTGCTACCTGGAAATCCGCTTAGACGCTAGACAGTTTGGGGCTGTTGCACCTGGGGTTGAAACTGGAACAGGGAATAAACAACATTGCGGCGAATATCAATCATCATTTCCAAAAACATTTCGTATCCCTCTTGTTTATATTCAACCAGCGGATCGCGCGCTCCATAGCCCCGCAATCCCACCGATTCTCGCAAGGAATCCATGGCTTGCAAATGTTCTCGCCACAAGTTGTCAATCTGCTGCAGCATAAAGAAGCGTTCCGCTTGCCGCATCAAGCCCGGTTGCAGTTTTTCCACTTCTGCTTCCTTAATATCGTAGGCTTTATGAATTTCCTCGTGGAGAAAGGTTCTCATTTCCCCAAAGGTCATATCCTCTAATTGGGAGGCTTCTAAATCATCCAGCAGATAAACAAATTCTTTCACCTTCGCCACCATGGACTCTAAATCCCATTCTTCCGGAGGCAACTCGGGATTGACATAGGCATTGACAATGTCGTCCATGGTTCGCCGGGCATATTCCAATACTTGATCCTTCAAGTCTTTGCCTTCCAACACCCGTCGCCGTTCCGCGTAAATGGCACGGCGTTGATTGTTCATAACCTCATCATATTCAAAAATTTGTTTGCGCTGGTCATAGTAGAAGGTTTCCACTTTCCGTTGGGCATTTTCCAAAGAACGGGTTAATACCCCGGATTCAATGGGCATATCTTCTTCTACGCGGAAGGCATTCATCATGCCCGATACCCGATTGCCGCCAAAGATGCGGAGCAAATTGTCTTCTAAACTAAGGAAAAAGCGGGTGGAACCGGGGTCGCCCTGTCGCCCGGCACGACCGCGCAACTGGTTGTCAATCCGACGCGATTCGTGGCGTTCGGTTCCAATGACGTGTAAGCCTCCTAACTCAACCACTTCATCATGTTCGCTGCTGGTATAGGCTTCGTATTCTTTGTAAATGTCTTGATAGACACTTCTCAAATTTAGAAGCACCGGATCGTCAATGGGTGCTTTTTCCGCCGCGATCGCGACTTTTTCTTCGGCTTCCAGTTCTGATAAACTCTGTAAGCCGTACTCCTGCACCGCGTAATCAATAGCTTCTTTCAATTTGTTCTCGGTTTCTTTGGATAGTTCGGTGGGGAAAATTTGGGGGGATGCCCGCCAGGTTTTCACTTTCTTTTTCTTATCTTTGCCAAAGCCTTGTCCCCGGCTTCCTTTCTTATTATTGCTGCTATTGGGAACACTAACGGCCAATTCATCGTCGTCTTCGGGCATGACAATTTTGGGCATAAAGTATTCCCGCAACTTCAATCGGGCCATATAGTCCGGGTTGCCGCCTAAAATGATGTCGGTGCCTCGTCCTGCCATGTTGGTGGCAATGGTAATGGCCCCTTTGCGTCCGGCTTGGGCAATAATTTCCGACTCCCGTTCTACGTTTTCCGGGCGAGCATTCAGCACATTGTAGGGCAAGCCTCGCTCATCCAATAACTGGGACAGATGTTCCGATTTTTCCACGCTCGTGGTTCCCACCAATACCGGACGTCCTTTTTCATGCATTTGTTGGCATTCATCGGCCACACATTTCCATTTGCCGCGTTCATTTTTGTAAACCGCATCCGGCAAGTTTCGACGCGCCAGGGGTAAGTTGGTGGGGATAATGGTAACTTGCAGATTGTAAATCTTCTCAAATTCTGCTTCTTCTGTTTTCGCCGTTCCAGTCATCCCGGAAAGTTTGGGATACAGAAGGAAGAAGTTTTGATAGGTAATGCTAGCCAGGGTTTGGGTTTCTTTTTGAATTTCCACCCCTTCTTTGGCCTCGATGGCTTGATGCAATCCGTCACTCCAACGACGGCCAGGCATGACGCGCCCGGTAAACTCATCAACAATGACGACTTCCCCGTTGCGGACAATATAATTGACGTCTTTGGTAAATAATTCTTTGGCTTTAATGGCATTAAACACGTAGTGCGCCCAAGGATCATCGGGATTGTATAAATCATCAACCCCTAATAATTCTTCTGCTTTGGCAAACCCTTCATCGGTTAAAATGACACTCCGGGCTTTTTCATCCACTTCGTAATGTTCTTCTTTTTCCAGTTGCGGGGCAATTTGGGAGGCGCGAATATATTTTTCCGTGGGACGTTCTACCTGACCGGAAATAATTAGCGGCGTTCGGGCTTCATCAATGAGAACCGAGTCCACTTCGTCAATGATGCAGTAGTGGAAGGGACGTTGCACCACTTCCTCAATAGAAGTTGCCATGTTGTCCCGCAAATAATCAAATCCCAGTTCACTATTTGTGGTATAAGTAATATCGCAGGCATAGTTTTTCTGTCGCTCTTGGGGAGACATCCCCTGTTGAATTAAGCCGACGCTTAATCCTAAAAAACGGTGAACTTGCCCCATCCATTCCGAGTCTCTGCGAGCCAGATAGTCGTTGACCGTAACGACATGCACGCCTTTTCCGCTAAGCGCATTAAGATAGCAAGGCAGGGTAGCCACAAGGGTTTTCCCTTCCCCAGTTTTCATTTCGGCAATTTCGCCATTATGAAGAACAATTCCCCCAAGAACTTGCACATCGTAATGCCGCAGCCCTAATACCCGCTGGGCTGCCTCGCGCACCACTGCAAAGGCTTCCGGCAAAATTTCTTCAATAATGTCGTTTTCTTCCGTTTCATTCTTGGCTTGCGCCAGCCTTTCTTGATATTGTTGGGTTTTCTCTCTTAATTGGTCATCGGAGAGTTCTTTAATATCTTCCTCATAAAGGTTGACTTCTTTGACAATGGGCTGTAGTTTTTTTAGTTTCCGTTCGTTGGAATCGCCGAGGAGTTTCTTTAGGAACATAATCGGGTATGATTTATTTTAATGACGGTTTTGACTTTATTAATTGATTTTATGTCTCCTACTTATGTTATCATTGCAGTTTGCTCGTTGTTCAGGTGTATTTTGCCGACACTGGCACTTTAAGGCTATCGAAAATTACAAATCGCCAAGTCGCAGATTACGCCTTCCGTTTAGGAAAGCGCCTGCTGTAACCGTTGCTCAAGTTTCACAATGTTGTTCATCTTGTCCTTGGTGAGACGTTTTCACCCATTTGAGCTTTTTGGGACGTACTGCCAGGCGAGCTGTCATACTTGGAATAATGAGCAGCCAGTGGAACATATAGACAGTTCCCCGAATGGTTTCCCCTAGCATTTGAGTCAGGGTGAAAGGAGATTCAGCAGTCTCGCTGGTGTTTTTTAGTCCTTGGAACATTCCCCACATGGACAACCCTAGCATGAGCGTGGTGGCTGAGAAATAAAGTGGCGGTTCTTGGCGTAAAACGACCATTAGAAAGTCGGGAATAGCAGCGGTGGGAAGCAAATATTGAAACAGTAAAAAGGTGCTGAGATCAAATGTTTTGCCCAAGCCCATGGGGTTGCGGACAATCCAACGCCAGTAGTCTAAGTAGCGTTGATAGCCTCCTTCTGCCCAGCGATTCCGTTGATGCCAAAGCGCGATCGCGCTGGTTACTCCTTCTTCTTGAACAGTGGGATGACTCACAAAACCAATATCCCATTGATCGAGATGGAGGCGAATGGTCAGATCCAGATCATCGGTAATGGTTTGCTCATTCCATTTCCCGCAATTAGCTAAAGCCCGACGGCGCACAAATTGACCATTGCCGCGCAATTCGCCAATTCCCCCTCCGCTAATGCGGCGCTGTTGAAAATAGCTATCCAGCGCCATTTCCGCTTGCTGTCCTCTTGTCCAAAAGTTAAATCCGGCGTTGGCAATGGTTTTGCGCACTTGCACGGCACCAATGCTTTCTCTCTCAAACCAAGGAACCACATGCCGCAATAAATCCGCAGGAATTTGGGCATCGGCATCAAAGACACCAATAATTTCTCCTTTGGTGAGCGTCAAGGCTTGGTTGAGCGCTCCCGATTTCCCGCCAGTTGCGTTTGCGGGTCGATGGAGAACTTTCAACGGGCGGTAGGTTTGGGCAAATTGATCCAGCAAGGTTGGGGTACGGTCAGTACTATGGTCATCAATCACCCAGATTTCATATTTATCTTCGGGATAGTCCAGATGGCAAAGACTTTCCACTAAATCAGTAATGACAGTTTCCTCATTTTTAGCGGCCACTAAAATCGATACCTGAGGCGCTTGAGCCAAATCTTGCTCTCCTAAAGGCTCTGGGTAACTGAGTGGTTTGCTAAACAGCAGGCGACTCACTTGAACAGTAAGGAAGAGCGTGATTCCCAACACCAACCATGATCCCCAAGCAATCAGGTGTAGTGCAATTGTTGTTCCCCAAACCATCATGAGAGTAACCGCGGCTTTCCAACGCCGTCCCCCTATGCCTTGGAAAAAGTCGCTGCTCCATTCTTGTTCAGTTTCTGTGTCAGACCATTCTGATAAGAAGGCTTCAATGGGGTTAAATTCTTCGTAAGAATTGTTGTCTGTCCAAGAATTTTGTGGCATATAGGTGTAGGGGTGATGATTGACACGATTGTTGGTTTAGTTCTATCTTAACTTCAGATAATAAAACTTAAATGTTATTAAAATCCGACGTTGAATGCAAATCCAATTTTAACGGTTGGAAGTATAACTAAATTGCTTAGATTTGATAGATAATTTGTAAGGAAAACATGTTAATGGAATGGCTAAGCTTGGGCGCGATCGCGCTTTTAAGTATTATATGGGCCGAGTTGGTAAGAGATAGTTATCACGTATTGTCTCATTTTTGGAAGCCGTTATATCGGTTGCATCAGATTCACCATCGGGTTTTTCGTACCGATTTAACGGTTATCGATGAGCAACTCTATCGTCGTTCCCAATGGCAAAATGATGTTCCCGAATGCGGGATAATGTTGCTGGGAAGTCTTTTCCCGTGGTTGCTGGTTTCCCATTGGATTGCCTTCACCGGAAGCGTTTATGCCTTGGGATTTTTACTGGGCGCGATCGCGCGCGGCAGTGGATTGCCTTACGCCGATGCACTAACTGAAATCACGCATCGTCCTGGCGAGTTTACCGCCATTCCCGGTCAATGGCGCGTTAACCGGCCTTATCATTGGCGACATCATTTTGACAGCCAGAAAGCCTATTATTGTAGTACGTTTCCTTTGATCGATAAACTGTTTGGCACGGCGCTTTCCTTAAAAAAAAAGCGAGTCGCGGTTACTGGCGCTTCGGGAACCTTAGGCAAAGCCTTTTTAGAAGCATTGCGCGATCGTGGGGCAAAAGTTACGGCAATAACGTCAAAAACAGACCCCATCATCCTGGATGATGAGACATCAATTAATACCCTCACCTGGGAAGTGGGGAAAGAAACCGAACTGGCTGATGCCCTGGAAAAAATCGACATTTTAATTCTCAATCATGGGATTAATGTTCACGGGGAGCGAACGGAAACGGCGATTTACAACTCTTATGAAGTCAATGCCTTTTCCAGTTGGCGCTTATTGGAACAATTTCTCAAAACCATTCGCAACAATGAAGATAAGGTACGCAAAGAAATTTGGGTCAACACGTCCGAAGCCGAGGTCAGTCCTGCCCTCAGTCCCCTTTACGAATTATCGAAACGGACATTAGGAGATTTAATTACTTTGCGCCGGTTAGATAGCCCTTGTGTGATTCGTAAAATCATTTTGGGACCGTTTAAAAGCAATCTGAATCCCATTGGGGTGATGTCTGCCTCCTGGGTGGCGAAACAAGTGGTTAACTTAGCAGTGCGTGACTTTCGCAATATTGTTGTTACGATTAATCCCGTTACCTATTTATTAGTGCCGGTAAAAGAGTTTTGCGTTGCCACTTATTTCAAATTATTTAGCCATGGCGCCAAGGGTGAGTGATTGCCCATAAAACTCGCTACAAAAAAAGTATTTTTGTCAATATTTGCCTCACTAACATCAAATTGGCTTTACAAAAATTCATGCGATGCCTTCCCTCATGATCAAAGCCCCCACTTTCAATATCAATGGGGGCTTGGCCGTTAAAATCAAGCAAGCTAGGAGTGAGTAAAACTTCGAACTTATTGCGATTTTCCGGTTAAAGTATTGGTCTCGTTGCCGGTTTTTCCGAGACGTTGATTGAGAACCTGAATAGCACTCATAAACTGGGGATCTTGTTCTGTTCCCTGCAACTCAGGATTGGAAGACAAACGCAAGGTCTCACTGCGATTGAGGTTGGTCGCAACATCGGGTTGAATGCCGTGATGATTGATATTTTTACCGCTTGGCGGATAATATTGCGCTACCGTTACCGCTATCCCAGACCCATCAGACAGGGAATTCACCGATTGGACGGTTCCTTTGCCATAGGTTTTGCTGCCCACAATAACAGCGCGATTGTTATCTTTGAGGGCACCGGCTAGAATTTCGCTGGCACTGGCGGATTTCCCGTTTACGAGAACTGCCAGAGGCTTCTCGGTAATTGCTGTATCATTGGCGCGGAAGTTTTTATTTCCTCCACTGCGATCAACGGTAGAAACAATGGCCCCTTGACCTAGCCACATTCGCGCCATTTCGATACTGGCATAGAGCAGTCCGCCAGGATTATTCCGCAAATCGAGAACATAGGCTTGCGCATCCTTTTTCTTCAATTCCACAATGGCTTCGCGCATCTGTTCTGCAGCATGGGAACTAAACTCTTTGACTTTGATATATCCCACTCGCGTTTGATCCGTTTCTTGCAACTCATAGGTAACCCGAGGCAGTTCAATTTCAGCGCGGGTTAAGGTGAGGGCAAACAATCCTTTTCCAGCGCGAGATAATTTTAACTTGACTTTCGTTCCCGATTTACCGCGAATTAACTCGGATGCCTGCTCTAAGCTTAATAGGGAAGTGGGTTTACCATTAATGGCAACAATTTCATCTCCCGGTTTAATGCCTGCTTTGGCAGCTGGAGAATTTTCAATAGGTTCCACAACAGTTAGCGATTGATTTTTTTCATTAATTTCCAATCGTAATCCTACCCCTGATAATTCCCCCGACGTTTGATCTTTTAAAGATTCATATTCTTGGGGATCAAGAAACCGAGTATAGGGATCGTTCAGTTGTTCTAACGATTTCCGAATAACCCGATACGCTTCTTGTTTAGAATCATAATTGCGGCTTAATAAGTCTTCCCGCGTTTTTTCCCACTGCTGTTGATCAAAATTGGGATTGACGTAATTTTCATTGACAATTTGCCAAACTTCATCAACAACGGTTTTTGGACTTTCGGTCAAACCTGCCCAAGCCGGAGCAGTTAAACTGGGAATTAACCAAGACGTACTCAGTATAGTTCCTGCTAAAGCAGCAGACTGGAGGGATTGTTTTAAGCGGTGAAAGGGCATTTGATTCATGTTATCTTCTCAGATAGAACGGTAATCGACATTATTAACAATTGACTGGGTATGGCCAATCGGTTGGGCAACCCCAATTTTTAAAAATTAGGGTTGCCTTTCCACTTCTTGCAAATAGACTTTTTGGGAGAGTTGCTTGTGGAGAACAATGGATTTTGATTTTATTTTGGCTTGAATCTTTAAAGCTTGACCACTTTCTGGAAGGGATTGTTGGGTGATAACCCAAATTGTTCCAGTTTTATCTTGGAGTTGGTAAGCGCCCCGTTTCAACAAGGGAACGCGATCGCGCACAATTCCCTCGACATAAATCGCGTTTTGGGAAGTTGACCGGCGTTTTGCTTCTGCAATGGGAGTAAATTTCGATTCACAAGCAACCAATCCTAGCAAGCTTATAAATAAACCAATCAGAATCAATCGAGATGACACGGCCTTTCCCCTATTAACTTAGCGTTGCAACAAATCACAATCGGTATTCCCCACAAACTTCCCTAGATGGTAACGCTGGGAGCGGAATTTGATTCCGGTATCTGCTGCGACCAAATTTGGACAAAATCTGAGAAACTATCATAGAGTGTCTGTTAATTCACTCTCTCTATTGGGATCAATTTTACAATGACCTCTCAAATGGCTCAGCGATTAGACGGGAAACCCCTTGCAACAACCATTCAAGGGGAACTAAAACAACAGGTGGAACAACTCAAGACGAAAGCAGGACGCTCCCCTGGCCTAGCAGTATTGATGGTAGGGGATAATCCCGCAAGTGCTCTTTATGTGCGCAATAAAGAACGAGCTTGCGAAAAATTGGGCATTGCCTCCTTTGGTCAACATTTCCCCGATACCATTACCCAAGACCAACTCGAAGCCAAAATTACAGAACTCAATCAAGACAACCGGGTTGATGGCATTTTAGTACAACTTCCCCTTCCCGACCATTTAGATGCGATTCAAGCTCTCTATTGCATTGCGCCGGAAAAAGATGTGGATGGGTTGCATCCCAGCAATCTGGGCCGATTAGTGCGAGGAGAAAGGGGGCTTAAAAGTTGTACCCCTGCTGGCGTAATGCGGTTGCTGGATGCTTATCAGCTTTCCCTTGCTAGCAAAAAAGCGTTGGTTATTGGACGCAGTATCTTGGTGGGGAAACCCCTAGCGCTGATGTTGCTCGCTGCCAATGCCACTGTCACCATGGCGCACGGAAAAACGCCTCCCGAAGATTTGCGGGAATTCAGCCAACAGGCCGATATTCTTTGTACAGCAGTGGGACAACCCAATTTGATTACACCGGAGATGGTCAAACCAGGGGCAATTGTGGTGGATATTGGCATGAATCGGATCCAAGATGAACAAGGGAAAAATCGCTTGATTGGAGATGTGGATGCTGATGGGATTGCAGAGGTCGCCGGTTATTTAACCCCAGTGCCGGGTGGTGTGGGCCCCATGACCGTTACCATGCTTTTGCAGAATACAGTCGCCAGTTTTGAACAGCGTTTTTATGAACAAGGGCGCTTTGACCCGTAAAATATAAAATCGAATTATCGAATTACTGAGACACGCGGCTCAACTTAGCTTTTGGCAAAGGAAACGCGTTAATTAATAAGCATGACCAATCAATCGAGTTGTGAGCAAAACCTAACTTTTGATCTAGAAAGCTACCTCCAACAGCGTAAAACTCTGGTGGAACAAGCCCTGGATAACTCCCTAACCATCAATGACCCCCCGGTGATTTATAAAGCGATGCGTTATTCCCTTTTAGCAGGGGGAAAGCGATTGCGCCCCATTTTATGTTTGGCAAGCTGCGAGTTGGCCGGCGGCACCATCGAGATGGCAATGCCCACGGCTTGCGCCTTAGAGATGATTCATACCATGTCTCTCATTCACGATGATTTGCCAGCCATGGATAATGACGATTATCGGCGGGGAAAACTCACCAATCACAAACAGTTTGGCGAGGATATTGCGATTTTAGCCGGGGATGGCTTACTTGCCTATGCCTTTGAGTATGTTGCCAGTCACACCCAAGGGGTGAATCCTGCCTCGGTGTTGCAAGTGGTGGCGCAATTAGGCCATGCCGTGGGGGCAACAGGCTTAGTGGGGGGTCAAGTGGTTGATTTAGCCTCAGAAGGGAATCCTGACATTGGATTGGATACTCTCAACTATATTCATACCCATAAAACTGGGACCTTGCTAGAAGCTTGTGTTGTCACCGGCGCCCTGTTAGGAGGGGCCAGTCAACAGAAGTTGGCAGGGTTGTCTCGGTATGCGTATAACATTGGGTTAGCCTTTCAAATTGTGGATGATATTCTGGATATTACTGCCACTCAAGAAGAGTTGGGAAAAACGGCGGGAAAAGATGTGGAAGCCAATAAAGCGACCTATCCTCGCCTTTTAGGATTAGAAGCTTCGAAAGCCAAAGCTGATGAACTGACAAACGCTGCTTGCGAAGAACTTTCTCCTTATGGCGATGCCGGCATTCCCTTAAAAGCGATCGCGCAGTTAATTGCTAATCGCAAAAATTAATCATGCACAATTTTCCAAGTATTGTTGAGAATCATCTCCTCTGGGTTTCCCTAATCGCTTGTTTAGTGGCACAGGGCTTAAAATTGGTGATTGAATTTTTCCGAGAGGGGAAATTTGATGCGCGATCGCTGTTTACCACTGGGGGCATGCCCAGTGCCCATTCGGCGTTAGTGGCTTCCCTTGCAACTGGGGTGGGAATTCGGGAAGGGTGGGACAGTACTGACTTCGCGATCGCGCTTTTATTTGCCATTATCGTCATGTTTGATGCGGCAGGGGTGCGACAAGCGGCGGGGAAACAAGCCCGTCTTTTAAATCAAATTGTGGATGAATTATTCCAAGAACATAAAGCGTTTAATGAAGAGAAATTAAAAGAACTCCTGGGACATACCCCCTTGCAAGTTTTAGTGGGCGTTGCCGTAGGTATAATGATTGCAATTTTATGTCAACCTTGGCTATAAGTTTTTAGGAACTGCCAAGCAACCGGCTTGATGAGTTTTGCTATAATTCAATGATAAAGAAATGCTCTTAACGGGATTCTGATTCTTCCGAGGATTTTGAGCTGACCAAAGTGGTTTTTATCTGGGATTGTAGATGTAATAAATAGCTGCTTAAGGCAATAAAAAGCACTGCTAACGCGAAAAACAATAAATCGGTACTGTTAGTAATTTCCATGGAAAGCGCTTTTTTAAAGAAACTAATGACCATTACCATAATGATCACTTGTAGCAGTTTATGTTTGAGTTGATCGAGATTTTCAATTTGTAAAATTTTTACTTCTTGGAAGTGGAAACGCACATCAATCGCTGAAACGAATAATTCATAAATTCCAAAACTAAAAATTAATAAAACAATGCCAATTAAATAATGATCAATGCCGCCAACGACTTGGGTAATGACATTAATAAAAGCGCCATCTTCACGATAGTCTGCTTCAAAGCTATAAAAAATGCCGTCAATAATTTCTAAACTGCCAATCACAAAAAAGTTTAGGGTACTCAATAAGCCAAAAAGGACAGGGATTAACGTAAACAATCGGAACTTCCATAGACATAACTCAAAATAGATTTCGATCTTTTTTCGATTTAACATGGAGCATTAATCCGTTTAAAATGAAAAGTGCAGGGATAAACAGCGAGTTATCCCGACTGATTGCTTTCCATAATAAGACTAATTCATCAGTTGTTGTAATTGTCTCGTTGCGTTGGCGGTTTTGTTTATCAAGAATGGGAGGTTTCTTTTTCCAAAGAAGCTAACGGTTCGGGAATTTCATCAGAAGGCGCTTCAAAACTTCCAGTTAAAACATATTGCAACCGCAACTTCAACCAATTAATAAAGTGGATATTGGTAGAAATCACTGCAACAGAGGGTTGCGGGCATTTTTCTTTTACCGCTTTCATGCTTGGGGCTTCTAGAAATGCGGGCTGTTTGACTAACCAAAAGTCAATTTCTTTATTCTGTTCTTCGTAGTAACGATAGCGTTCTTCTAAAACCTCTTGAAAGGGTTCTTCTTCGAGAAGGAATTTTTGGCTGGCTAAAAAGTAGTAATAAGTTTGCATAGTGTTTTGACTTTCTTCAATGACCAACGATCGCGAATAGAGTCCTCTGCTTAAGAAGATGCCATTTCGGATTTCATTTCCCGCACGGCTTGTTCCAATCCAACTAAAACGGCGCGGCTAATGATGCTATGACCGATATTAAGTTCTTCCATGCCAGGAATGCAAGCAATCGGACGCACATTCCGATAGGTTAAACCATGTCCGGCATTGATGCGCAACCCAAGAGATAGGGCGCGATCGCAGGCTTGCGTTAAATGGGCCAATTCTCGCTCGCGGGTGGTTTCGTCTCCGGCTTCGGCATAGCGTCCGGTATGGAGTTCAATTAATTGGGCGCCGGTTTCCGCAGCAGCTTTAATTTGGCTTTCATCAGGATCAATAAACCAACTCACCGGAATTCCCGCACCTTGCAGCGTTGCAACCAGCTGCGTCATTCCGGATAAATCCCCAGCCACATCTAAGCCCCCTTCGGTGGTAAGTTCCTCTCGTTTTTCGGGCACCACTGTCACATAGTCGGGCTTAACTTCCATGGCAATGGCAATCATCTCTGCCGTGGGAGCCATTTCCAAGTTTAAATGGGTTTGTACCGTTTCTCTTAAAATGCGAACATCGCGATCTTGAATATGCCGCCGATCTTCTCGCAAATGAACTGTAATGCCGTCTGCCCCGCCTAATTCTGCTAAAACAGCAGCCGCAATGGGATCGGGTTCGATGGTTCGTCGCGCTTGCCGAATTGTGGCAATATGGTCAAGATTTACCCCAAGCGTGAGGTTGCGTTGTGGCTGGGTTCTCCCCTGATTGCTCATGTATTTTGTAATTTGCTGCTTGGTCAAACGAATAACCTAAACTTAGATTATTACATAATTTTTTCATAACTATCAAGTTGAGCAATGGCTTCACAACCGCATTCTATTGTCATGAACTACGCACAAGCCACATGTAGTGAGCTTGCGGTTTCTGACGCTTCATCGCTTCCACTTAATCATCCTTTCCAGGATGGTCAGAGGTAGATAGCTCTGCGTCTAACGAGGCGGGTTCCCAGCCCCGATAAAGAATGCTCTTTTTTGAATGAATCAGCCCTTCCTATTATCGGACTAAGTGACTGAACCGCGCTCGATTAGGGACTGTCGCACTATCGTTCAATTAAAATGAAATGCAGTTAAACACTCAGATTGGCTCGATTGTGATCAAAATTATTAAGATACTCATGGAGTTTGATATTCTAAAAGACTACCGCTGCGGTTAGAGGGAAAATTTGATTACGTTATGGCTTTAATTGTTCAAAAATTTGGGGGAACCTCTGTCGGTTCCGTGGAGAAGATTCAGCAAGTTGCTCAGCGAGTTTGTGAAACGGCACAAGACAATCAGGTGGTGGTTGTGGTTTCAGCCATGGGCAAAACCACAGATGAGTTAGTGGGTTTAGCGCAGCAAATTTCCAGTCATCCCAGTCGGCGGGAGATGGATATGTTGCTCTCCACAGGAGAACAAGTCTCCATTGCCTTGTTAAGTATGGCGTTACAGGCTTTAGGGCAACCGGCCTTGTCTTTGACCGCAGCGCAGGTGGGGATTGTTACCGAAAGTTCCTACAGCCGCGCTCGCATTTTAGAAATTCAGCCCGATCGCGTGCAACGTCACTTCAACCAAGGAGAAGTGGTCGTTGTTGCTGGCTTTCAAGGGATTACCAACCGGGAAGATTTAGAAATTACCACCCTTGGGCGCGGCGGATCCGATACGTCCGCAGTAGCATTAGCCGCTGCCCTGCAAGCAGATTACTGTGAAATTTACACCGATGTTCCCGGCATTTTAACCACAGATCCCCGTCTCGTGCCAGAGGCAGCATTAATGAGTGAAATTACTTGTGATGAAATGCTGGAGTTAGCCAGTTTAGGGGCAAAGGTGCTGCATCCTCGGGCAGTGGAAATTGCCCGCAATTATGGGGTTACCTTAATGGTACGTGCCAGCGATAGCGATCAACCCGGAACCAAGGTCATTTCTCCCTTTGCCCAAGCGCGTTCTTTATCGGGATTAGAAATTGGCAAAGCCGTGGATAGTGTACAGTTAGATACCTCTCAAGGACAAGTCACCTTATTGAGAGTGCCTGATTTTCCAGGGATTGCCGGGCGATTGTTTGGGGAAATTGCTGGGCAGGATGTGGATGTGGATTTAATTATTCAATCCATTCATGAAGGCAATACCAATGATATTGCGTTTACGGTTGATCAAGGGGTTGTGAACACCGCAGAAGCTGTTGCCAGCGCGATCGCGCCCGCTTTACGATCGGCTGATGCTGCCAAAGAAGCAGAAGTGATGACCAAACCCCGCATTGCCACAGTTGCCATTACGGGGGCAGGCATGATTGGTCGTCCCGGCATTGCCGCCCAAATGTTTGCCACCCTGGCAGAAGCGGAAGTAAACATTCGCATGATTTCGACGTCGGAAGTGAAAATCGGCTGTGTCATTGACGAAGCAGACAGCGATCGCGCGATCGATGCCCTTTGTGATGTCTTTTCCATTAGCGCCTCGCCGGTTTCTCCCCATGCTCATCCTCAAAACCATCCGCCGGTGCGAGGAGTAGCCTTAGACACCAACCAAGCCCAAATTGCCATGCGTCATGTTCCCGACTATCCCGGCAGAGCAGCGAAAATTTTTGGAAAATTGGCTCAAGAAAACATTAGCGTGGACATGATTATCCAATCTCAGCGATCGCGCTTAATGGATCAAATTCCCAGCCGCGATATTGCCTTTACTGTCTCCAGAAATGATGCTGAACTAACGGAAAAAATCCTACAAAATTTACTCCCGGAAATTGGCGCTCAAGATATTCTTTTAGATGAAGATATTGCGAAAGTAAGCCTAGTTGGTGCCGGGATGGTAGGCAATCCCGGTGTCGCTGCAAAAATGTTTTCTGCACTCGCACAACAGCAAATTAATATCCAGATGATTACCACTTCTGAAATTAAAATTAGTTGCGTTGTTGCCAAATCTCAGGGAGAAAGGGCGTTACAAATTATTCATGAAGGATTTGATCTGGGAAATTATTAACTGAGCGGCATTAGTGCTGGCGTTTCCAATGGGTTCCCTTCCCTCAAAAATTCAAGGCTTTAGATAAGCGACAGTGACGCCATTTCCCCCTTCATTTTGCGGTGCGGTTTCAAACCGTTCCACTTGCGGGTGTTGCTTAAGAAATGCTTGTACCCCCTGACGCAGTTTTCCGGTGCCTTTGCCGTGAATTACCCATAAAGCCCCACTGGTTTGAGAACGAATGGCATTTTCCAGTTGGCTTTCGGCTTGGGCAACTCGGTATCCTCGAATGTCTAAAGTATTTTGTTCGGTGCGAACGGTTGGGGCTTGATTGGCAGGCTGTTTCGAGGCAGCGGCGGATTTTTGCTGTTTTTGGGGAAGTTCCGGTTTTTTGCCATCTAAGGATTCAATATCGGCTAAAGAAACGGTCATTTTCATTAAACCGAAGCGGATGGTTAGTTTGCCATCAGCATCAGGCAAGGTTAACACTTCTCCGGTTTGGTTAAATTTCGGAAGCCGTACTTGTTCCCCAATTTGCGGTTGATACTTCGGTTTGGATTTTGGCGTTTCCGTTTGCGGGCGATGACGGGCGGCAATTTCATTAACGGTTGCCGTGGCTTGTTGCGCCGCTTGCCCGGTTTTTTTACCCTGTTGCAATTCCTTGATGACTTGAGCAATTTCTTGACGGGCTTGCTGGACAGCCTTATCAACCGCTTGTTCCTGAGACTGTTTTAACGCTTGTTCTCGGGATTCTAGGGCTTGGGCGCGACTGGAAACTTCTTCATAGAATTTTTCGGCTTGTTCTAGCAGTTGTCTTGCCTGTTGGGCTTTTTCTTCTTGTTCTTTGCGTTGCTGTTCTAAGCCGGCAATTACTTGGTTGATATCTTCAGAATAACTGCCTTGGTTTTTCGCCATTTCCAGGATTTCAGGATCTAATCCCAGGCGATGGGCAACCGTCAAAGCGTTAGAGCGCCCCGGAATGCCCCACAATAGCCGATAAGTGGGGGAAAGGGTTTCTTCGTCGAATTCCACTGAGGCGTTTTCAAAGCGTTCATCTTGATATTTGAGGGCTTTTAATTCCCCGTAATGGGTGGTGGCAATGGTGAGGCGCACCCGTTCGGCGAGATATTGCAATAACGCGATCGCGATCGCGCTTCCTTCTGCGGGATCGGTTCCGGCGCCAACTTCATCCAATAATACTAGCGTATCCCGCATTTGATCCTCAGTTTCTTTAGGCGGAATGGCATCAATAATGCGGGTAATGCGGCGGATATGGCTAGAAAACGTGGAAAGACTTTGTTCAATGGACTGTTCATCCCCAATGTCGGCTAAAACCTTTTCAAACCAAGGAATTTCCACCGGTTCTTTAGCGGGAACAAATAAGCCCACTTTTGCCATCAGCGCAGCAATCCCCACGGTTTTCAGAGTCACAGTTTTCCCCCCGGTATTGGGACCTGTTATGGCCACAACTCTGATTTGGGGATGAATTTTGACATCGATGGGAACCACGGGCGAGCCCTGTTCCTGGTGCTGTTGCCAGACTAATAGGGGATGACGCAACCGACGCAGGGTAATTGAGTCTTCACGATTGGCATCGACGAATTGCGGCGGGTTGGCTTCCAACCATAAACTGTAGCGCGATCGCGCTGTGGCCAAATCTAATTTAGTGGCTACTGCTAAGACCATTTCCAGGTCTTCTTTTACCTCTCCCACTTGTTCGGTTAGGGCTTGTAAAACCCGCTCTTGTTCCCGTTTTTCTTGACGAATATATTGTCGTTGTTGGTTGCCCAATTCCACTACTGAATTAGGTTCAATGTAGAGGGTAGCGCCAGTGCTGGAACTATCATGAACAATGCCGGGAATTGCTTCTTTCTGCCCTGCTTTCACCGGAATAACAAACCGTTCCCCCCGTTGGGTAATGACAGGTTCTTGAATCGCGCCTCCCTGCCGTTGAATAATGTTTTGCAGCTTTTGATAAATGCGATCGCGCCGTTTTTTGATTTCCTCTCGAATTTCTCCTATTTTGGGACTTGCGCGTTCAGTAACTTTCCCATTCTCATCCAGACAGCGATTAATTTCTTTTTCTAATTCGGGATAAGTGCGCACTTGCGCAATTAATTCTTTGAGGCGCGGCGACTCTTCCAATTCATCAATTACCCGTCTAAGCCGTCTTACCGCAGCTAGGGTCATTGCAATTTGTACTAGGGTTTCTCCCGGCAAAATCCCTTTATATTCAGCCCGCTCTAAAGCCGAACCAAAATCGTAAATCCCATCAAATTTCCAGCCCGTTGTCAGGTTTTGTTCTAATTCATAAACTTCTTTGGTTTCCTGAAGTAGGTTTAAACTCGTTTCACGATTGTCAGGGATAGGAAGATGACGAGCCGCTCTAGCACCTAATTTGGTGCTGGCAAAGCTCGCCAAATGCTCACCTAAGCGCGGCCATTCCAACAGTTCGAGGGTTTCTGCTTCTATCAAGGCAAATCTCGTTACGCTTTCTAGGTCTTCATCTATCTTAATCAGAATAAGCTACTGCTGAAATTAGTTGAGCAACCATGCCCCGACTTGACTATGGCTGGTTTCCCGACTTTGATGCAAGGCTTGTTCGATTAAATTAATGTCTAAGCTGTTTAAAACTTGAGAGGTATTCAGGCGATAACTGCCTTGTTTTTCAATAGCAAACGCGGTAATTTTTGCTTTTTTTACATCAACAATCCAATATTCTTCTATCCCTAAATCTTCATAAAGCAATCGCTTCGTCCCTAAATCATCAGCTAACGAAACATTAGCAATTTCAATAACCAAATTCGGAGCAGGATACTGATCTAAATTGATAATAGCAGTTTCCCAAGGAATGCTGTGGGCATTATCTCCAATATAAAATGCAAGATCTGGTTGTGCTTCTCGAAAATTTGGTTTTCTAAATGTGCAATTGTCTTTGCCATTCAGTTCAATTGATTTAAGAGTAGCATAGAGAGAAATCATATAATTAATAAGAGAATGATCGCTAGCATGATTATTGCCTAAAGGACTCATTTCAATTCGATATTGTTGATGATAATAATAAGATTTCCCTTGTTCAGCGGGAATGCTTTCTAACGTTTTTAAGTAGTCTTCCCAACTGCCATCAACCCAAGTTTCCGTTTTTAGGTTTGGTTTCGGTTGTGTAATCATCATCTTCTCTCCCTAATTAAAAGTAGGGAGAAATTCTCTCCCTATTTATTCTTAAAAAGTGCCCGTTAAGGCTGCATAACATCTCTCGCAGAGTGTTGGATCATTTTTAAAGTGACCCACTTGAGTCGAATAGTTCCAACAGCGCTCGCATTTTTCGCCGTCTGCTTCCACAATTCCCACCGTCACTAAGTCTGTTTCGGTGCAATAGGGAGCATTTTTCGCTGTTTCTGCTGTCTCTACCAATTCTACTTGGGACGCAAGAAAGAGATAGCGCAGTTCATCCACATGCAATCCGTCTCCTGTTGTATCACTGGGATTCATTGCTGTGAGTTGTTCCTGTAACTGGCTATCGGGAACATACAGCAATACTTTGGCTTCGAGGGAAGCACCAATGAGTTTCTCGTTTCGCGCTTGTTCAAGCACTTTATTCACTTCTGCCCGAATCTCCCGGAGGGTTGACCACTGTTTGGCGAGTTCCGCATCTTTCCAAGGACTTTCTTCGGGAATCCATCCGGAGGCAAACACAGATTTGTAAGGAACAGGATAAGGGAGATGCTGCCAAATATCCTCTGCCATATGGGATAATACAGGCGCGATCGCGCGCGCTAAATTCTCCACAATAATCGCTAACACGGTTTGGCAACTGCGCCGCCGCAAAGATTTGGCATCAGAAATATACAAGCGATCTTTGGCAATATCTAAATAGAAATTTGATAAATCCACGACACAGAAATTCTGTACCATTTGGAAGAATCGGAAGAATTCATAATCCTCAAATGCGGCTGTAATTTCCTCACAAACTTCTCCGGTGCGATGAAGAATATAGCGGTCTAAACTGGGCAAGTCTTCATAAACCACCCCATCCGGTTTGGGATCAAAGTCATGTAAATTGCCCAGCAAAAAGCGAATGGTATTGCGAATTTTGCGATAGGAATCGGCAAGTTGTTTGAGAATATTTTGTCCAATGGGAACATCAGCCGAATAATCCACCGATGACACCCACAAGCGCAATAAATCAGCCCCATAGGGGGGTTCTTTCTTCTGATTTTGGCCCCCATTAATAATCACGGCAGGGTCAACCACATTTCCCATAGACTTACTCATTTTGTAGCCTTTTTCATCCAAGACAAAGCCATGGGTTAATACCGTTTTATAGGGGGCAATGCCTTGGGTGGCAACGCTTGTTAATAAACTGGACTGGAACCAACCCCGATGTTGGTCGGATCCTTCCAGATACATATCCACCGGATAATGCAATTCCTCCCGCTGTTTGGCAACCGCAGACCAAGAGGAACCGGAATCAAACCAAACATCCATGGTATCAGTGCCCTTGCGATAGGTGCGTCCATTATTGCGGTATTCCGGGGGCAATAATTCCTCGGTGCTTAATTCCCACCAGGCATCCGATCCGTTTTCCGCGATAATATTCTGGACATGAGCCACGGTTTCCGGCGTTAAAAGCGGTTCATCGGTTTCTTCGTCATAAAAAACGGGAATGGGAACCCCCCAACTCCGTTGACGGGAAATGCACCAATCGCTGCGTCCAGCCACCATGGGACGAATGCGGTTTTCTCCTTGTTTCGGCAGCCAATTGACTGTGGAAATGGCAGATAAGGCGTCTTCCCGAAAGCCTTCCACCGAGGCAAACCATTGTTCTGTAGCACGGAAAATCGTTGGTTTTTTCGTTCGCCAATCGTAGGGATACTTATGAACGTAGGGTTCTTGTTTCAGGAGAGCATTTGCCGATTGCAACGCTTCAATAATGGCCTCATTGCCGCCATTGAGAACCTCTAACCCAGCAAACCGCCCCGCTTCTTCCGTAAAGATGCCCTGTTCATCTACCGGCGACAGAATGGGCAAATCGTAGCGTTTTCCGACAAGATAGTCTTCTTGACCGTGTCCAGGGGCAGTATGGACTAATCCCGTTCCCGATTCGGTGGTAATATAGTCTCCCCCGATAACAACTTCGCTTTCTCGGTCAAATAGGGGATGGCGATATTGACAATTTTCTAAAGCATCGCCGGAAATAGTGGTTTTTACGGTTAGCGATTGCCCCAAAGTTTCTGAAAGCGTTTCCACTAACTCGGAGGCAATAATAAAGTAGCGACAACTGCCTTGTTGTTCTGGGGGTTCCACAACTGCATAGGTCAACTCGGGATTTACTGCCACTGCTAAATTCCCCGGAATTGTCCAAGGAGTCGTTGTCCAGATAGCAATCCCTAAGTTGGGCATCAATTCACCTAAGACATCTTTCACCCCTTCTCCTAATTCGGTTAACGGGAATACAGCATAGATGCTGGGAGAGGTGTGTCCTTCGGGATATTCCAATTCCGCTTCGGCAAGGGCGGTTTGCGAACTGGGACTCCAATGCACCGGTTTGAGGCCGCGATAAATATAGCCTTTGAGGGCCATATCGCCAAAGACCCCAATTTGGGCCCCCTCGTATTGAGGATTGAGGGTTAAATAGGGATTATCCCAGTCTCCCCACACGCCATAGCGTTTGAAACCTTCCCGTTGCGTGTCGATGGCTTTTAGGGCAAATTTCGCCGCTTTTTTCCGTAATTTAAGCGGGGTAAGGTGAGCGCGATCTTTTTCTTCTATATTTTGTAAAACTTTTAATTCAATGGGTAAACCGTGACAATCCCAACCTGGTACATAGCGTACCTTATAGCCCCGCAACAATTTATACTTATTAATAATATCTTTCAGAATTTTATTTAGGGCATGTCCCATATGCAGTGAACCGTTAGCGTAGGGCGGTCCATCATGCAAAACAAATAAATCTTTGGGATTGTGTTGCGACAGCGTTTCATAAATTTTTTCCTGCTCCCAAAATTGCTGGATTTCAGGCTCTCTTTGCTTCGAGTTCGCCCGCATGGAGAAATCCGTTTTTGGTAGGTTGATTGTATCCTTATAGTTTTTATTGCTTGTCACAGGTCTTACGTTGTCGTTGTGTAGTGGACAGTTTAATTGCTGTACCGATATTTTAACGTTGCAATGGAGGATTTTTCTTACTCGGAGTCGCTAGAAGAAGCAGACCCTTTTTGGTTGGAGGGTCTTTCCTCGCTGCCTTGATTGGGTGGGTCAGTTTTTTCCGAGTCTTCTTGTTGCTGAGAGTCACGACTTAGTGTTGAACTGGTTTCGGAGGAAGAGGATTCAGCAGTCGATGTTTCTTGTTCTTCCTGCGATTGAGATTCGCTACTTGGTGTCGAAGTTGCCTCAGATTGTTCTCCCTGGGTTGTCGATGTTGTTTTTTCTTGTTGTTGCTGAGACTGAGGGCTTGATGTGGAACTGGTTTTAGATGGCGAAGGCGGTGTTGGCTGTTTGTTGCTGCCTCTGATTTTTTGCCAAAGTGTTTTTGGGGATAGAAATTGGAAAGGGGAGGCAATGGTTTGAGAAATGTTGGTTTTTTCCTCAGGTGAGGCAAGACGTCGGCGTAAAATGACGGTTTGGGTGCCGAACCATAATAATAATGTTGCGCTTGCCATTTGGCCCAATAAAACGCCTCCTGTAACGCGCCCGGCACACACCCATAATACTAAGGCATAAAATAGTCCCAGCCCACTCCAGTAAAAGTCGCTTTTACGGTGAACTTCCGGAAAAAAGAATGCTGAAAAATAAAGGCCGAAACTTCCCAAGGCAACGGCGACAGCAAGTAAATGAGCTAGCATGGTTTTCTTCCTCCCAGAACAGAAAGTTTTGATATTGAAACAACGGTTATATCTAATGAAATTAATTGACACTCCAACGGCTAAAGCGCGTTGGATTCTTCCTTCAATGATCCGTCTTGCCAATGCAGGATTTCTCCAACATCAGTAGAGGACAAATCTCCAGAAGCGTAGATTCCGACATGCCCTGTCGTATTTAAGGCTTGATTTAGAATATTCAGTGCTGCGTTATAATCTCTATCCAATTCACAACCACATTGACAAATGTGCGTTCTTTGAGATAGAGATTTTTTAACAACAACACCACAATTAGAGCAATGTTGAGACGTATAATTGGGAGAAACTGCAACAGT
>PXPI01000103.1 GCA_003021905.1 Cyanobacteria bacterium SW_9_44_58
GTGAAGCTCTGATTCACCTTGCTATGACTCGTCTCATGCTGAAACGGTTAGCTTGCTCTTGAGCTAAGCTTAATGTTTATTTTAGGAACAGTCTCTTATATTAACACAAAGTGCATCGATTTGCTAACTTCAAGCTGTCGAACCTTTCAGTTAGCTCGCCTTATATCCCCTGCCTAAAGGCGAGGGGTTTTACAGCGACCTTCGATAAGAAAAATTATCATTGAATAGTTTTTTGCATCCAAACACCGATTACTCACAAGAAAACAGATAGTATAGT
This sequence comes from Cyanobacteria bacterium SW_9_44_58, assembly GCA_003021905.1. Taxonomy (GTDB): domain Bacteria; phylum Cyanobacteriota; class Cyanobacteriia; order Cyanobacteriales; family Rubidibacteraceae; genus Halothece. Next base: position 278 of record PXPI01000103.1, read on the forward strand.
CTTGAAAAGCGAATTGTTATCTTAACTTCTCCTACGATGCCTACTACTCAAACACGCCCCATTCATCAAAAAACTCAAAACACGGTCCGTTCTCGCCGCAAGAAAAATACTCGTCGCGCTATCCCTCGCTATAGTGGATTAGTACTGGAAATTAGCACGAAAATTTTGGTTAATGCAATAATTACAACAGCTGCATTGGCAGGACTGAACCAATTAGTCTCCACTTATCAAACCCAAAGTTCTCGACTGGAAGAAGTGAAGCAAGAAGTGGAACGTACCCAAGCCCGTGTCGATGAATTGAAGAATGAATTTACTCAAACATTTGACCCTTACCAAAGCGAGATTATCATGCAAGAACAAACCAATCAAATTAAGCCCAATCAACGGCATGTTGTTTGGTTAGAACCTGATCAATAATGGATGAAGGTCGGGAGGGAAAAACTAAATGATCGCCGAGGATTAATTTGATTTGATATCCTTACCCGACTTTACCTCTCATGTCTTAAAACCTTTCCTGATTGCACAAGATCCATGTCTGATTCTTCTCCTGTTTTCCTCCTCGTTGATGGTCATTCCCTCGCCTTTCGGGCGTATTATGCCTTTGCCAAAGGAAAAGGCGGGGGGCTGAAAGCCTCTGATGGAACGCCCACTAGCATCTGTTTCGGCTTTCTCAAATCTTTATTGTTGGTGCTAGAAGCGGAAAAACCGGATGCTGTCGCGATCGCGTTTGATTTGGGATTACCGACTTTTCGTCACCAAGCGGATCAAACCTATAAAGCCGATCGCGCTGAAACCCCTGATGACTTTGTCCCCGACTTAGCCAATCTCCAAGAACTTTTAGCCGCACTGAATTTAAAAGTAGTGACAGCGGAAGGATACGAAGCGGATGATGTTCTCGGAACTCTTGCTAGACAAGGGAATCGCCAAGGATACCGCAGCAAAATCATAACCGGCGATCGCGATTTATTTCAACTGATTAATGAAACGGAAAAAATTAGTGTTCTTTATTTGGATAAATCTGTCTTAAAAGGATCGAAAACCATTCAGGAATATTATGCGCAAGATGTGGAAGCCAACCTGGGCATTACCCCTTCCCAAGTAGTTGATTATAAAGCCCTTTGCGGCGATAAATCCGATAATATTCCCGGGGTAATCGGCATTGGTGAAAAAACAGCCATCAAACTGCTGCAGCAATATGGAAGTCTCGATAATATTTATGAACATATTGAAGAAATTAAAGGGGCGAACCAAACCAAATTAAAAACCGGGCAAGCGGATGCGGAACATTCTCGTTATTTAGCCCAAATTCAAGATGAGGTTCCCTTAGACATAGAAATTAGCCAGTGTCAACTGCAAGGAATTAACGTTGCCCAACTCAAACCGCTGCTTGCTAAATTAGAACTCAACCAATTTTTAAAACAACTGGATTATCTGCAACAACAACTCGGCGGCAATACAACACCGGAAACTGAACAAGACATTGAAGCCGAAGAAGAAGACGAAAGCCTCTGGTTTTTTAGTGCCCAAGAAACGAAACAGCAACAACAAAATTTAATTCGCGTTCAACCGCAAATTATTGATACGAAACAGAAACTGGATCAGTTAATCGCTACTTTAAAACAACATCAAGATCCGAAGTTTCCTGTCAGTTGGGATACGGAAACCACTGGTTTAAAACCTCGCCATGCCACATTAGTGGGAATTGGTTGTTGTTGGGGAAATAATCCTGAAGAAACGGCTTATATTCCCGTTAACCATCGTGAGGGAAATACGTTGCAAGCAGAAGAAATTGCTGCGGCTTTGTCTCCCATTTTAGCAAGCGAAAATTATCCCAAAACCTTACAAAATGCCAAATTCGATCGCTTAGTGTTCCGTCATTTTGGCATCCCATTAGCTGGGGTGGTCTTCGATACCATGTTGGCGAGTTATGTTCTCCATCCCGAACGCAATCATAACCTCAGCGATTTATCGGCGCGATATTTACCTGAGTTAGCCACGCAAAGCTATCAAGATTTAGAGATTGGTAAAGAACAAACCATTGCCGATTTAGCGATTTCAACGGTTGCTGAATATTGTGCCATGGATGCCTATGCCACTTACCGACTGACGCAATTGTTAGCAACGGAATTGGAAACGATTCCTAAATTAGATCGCTTATACCGAGAAATTGAACTTCCCCTAGAACCGGTATTAGCAGAAATGGAATACTGGGGAATTCGCATTGATACTGAATATCTGGAAACTTTATCCCAAGAAATTGGTGAAAAATTAAAAACAATTGAAACCGAAGCCCATCGCTTAGCAGGAGAAAACTTTAATTTAAATTCTCCGAAACAGTTAAGCGATATTTTATTTAAAAAACTGCAATTGAACATAAAAAAAACCCGAAAAACGAAAACGGGTTACTCCACAAATCATGCCATTTTAGAAAAATTGCAAGGGGATCATCCCATTATTGATTTAATTTTAGAACATCGTACCCTATCGAAATTAAAATCAACTTATGTGGATACACTTCCCAACTTAGTCAATCCAGAAACGCAACGCATTTACACCGATTTCAATCAAGCGATTGCCACGACCGGAAGACTTTCTTCTTCGAATCCCAATTTACAAAACATTCCCATTCGTAGTGAGTTTTCTCGTCAAATTCGACGGGCATTTCTTCCTGAAAAAAATTGGTTATTAGTCTCCATTGACTATTCTCAAATTGAATTGCGAATTCTCACGCATTTGAGTCAAGAACCGATTTTATTAGATGCCTATCAAACCGGAAAAGATGTCCACGAAGTCACAGCACAATTACTCTTTGAAAAAGACGAGGTAACCACAAAAGAAAGACGGTTAGGGAAAACCATTAATTTTGGCGTGATTTATGGGATGGGAGCACAACGATTTGCCCGAGAAGCGTCCGTTAGCAACAAACGCGGACAAGAATTTATTGAAAAATATCGATCGCGCTATCCCCTAGTATTTGAATATTTAGAAAACCAAAAGAAAAACGCGATCGCGCAAGGCTATGTGGAAACCTTGCTTGGGCGCAGACGTTACTTTTATTTTGCCGGTTCTCCTCTCGAAAAACTGAAAGGAAGCAACCCCAATGACATTGACTTAAATACCCTTAAGCCAGGCAAAGATGACAGTGAAGCACTCCGCGCGGCTGCTAATGCCCCCATTCAAGGATCCAGTGCTGATATTATCAAAATTGCCATGGTCAAAGTAAACCAACTGTTAGCATCCTACAGAAGCCGTTTACTATTGCAAGTTCATGACGAATTAGTCTTGGAAATTCACCCCGAGGAATGGGAAGAGTTACGTCCAAAAATTCAACAAACCATGGAAAATGCCGTCTCGCTTAGCATTCCGCTAGAGGTAGAAATTAATGTTGGAAAAAACTGGATGGAAGCCAAATAAATCATAATCATAACATAATTGAAAACAAAAGCATTTTTAATTTTGATAAAAGCGTTCTTGATTTTTTTCCGACACTTTCCAATCTTGATTTTCTCCACCAATAATCAATTGTTTTACCTGGAGAAAATCTTCGCTCAATTGTCGCAACGAATTAATCAAAACATCCAGCGCTACAGGATCGCTTGTTCCTAAATCAAACCAGCAACGGGCCCAAGTTTCGTTATATTCAAACTCGCCCATGTTATGCATCACAGATAATAAAGATTTACTGGCCTCATCTTCGTCATATTCCAAATAACTGAGATCAATTCCCGTTTCCATCACTTGAAAATTTTCCGCATTGAAGCCGCCTAATTTTCCTAAATAAAACCAAGAATTAAATAACTCTTCCACATATTGACGTTCCGTTATGGAAGGAATGGTTTCAAATTCCAGCCAAATCCAAACATCAAACGGGTTAAACTCGCGAAATTTAACTTCCATAACATTCAATTAAAAAAATCCCCATTAATTTTAACAAAATAAAAATTCCCCCAAAAGAGGGAAAAGCAACTAAATCAATCTCGTTATTCGCAAGGAAGGGAATCACCCTTGCCGCCAATCAAGGAAAACGGATAATGGCATTCAAACAGGGAATTTCAAGCTCAATCATAAACCAATAAGAATAAATCCTTATCAAGACTGTTAAATTACATGAAGAAATGTTACGTTCTGAAAAGATATATGCCAAAAGCTATAGAAAAATCTAATCGTTTTGGTCAAGATCCATTTTCCCAGTTCAATTATCCTAGAGAAGAGAATAAAGTATTGGCATTGTTATGAAACTTGCGCTGGATCAATACGCCCACCTAGATTCACCTCTCCATTGCTGGAATCAACAGTTAAAGTTGATTGCCTTGGGAGGACTGATTTTTGCTTTTGCCTTTGTGGAAACGCTGGCATTACTACCGGCAATGGTCCTTATTACTGCCGTACTCTATCGTTTGTCTCATCTGCCGTTGCATTTTCTTATGTCTCGATTGCGCTATCCCGGTATTTTTATTGCAGTCGCGGTGGTGGTATTGCCGCTGGTGTCCGGTGAAACAGTCATTTGGGAATGGGGAGGAATTGCCATTCGACAAGAAGGATTATTGTCTATGTTGCTGATTGTGACACGTTTTGTTTGTATTTTGACAATTAGTTTAATCTTATTTGGCACAGCCCCATTTTTAAGCAGCATTAAAGCCATGCGATCCCTGGGATTGCCAAGAATTATTGTCGATATGACCTTGTTATCGTATCGCTACCTGGAATCCTTTGGCGAGATTTTAACAACTATGCAACGGGCGATGAAACTGCGCGGTTTCGATATCCATCGCTTAAGCAGACACAATGCCAAACGTTTGGCCTCCTTAATCGGAAGCTTGTTGGTGCGCAGTTATGAACAATCCCAGCAAGTGTATCAAGCCATGATTCTACGAGGTTATAGCTATGGCTTGCGCCGCCAACATGCCGGGTTAGGCGCTGCTTTACAGGAAGCAACTGCCCCGATGCAGTTTTGGTTTTGGTTTACCTGCGCGATCGCGCTGAGTTTGATAATTGCAGAAACTTTATCTTAAATCGGCTATGAAACAACTGACGCAATTCCCACGCATAAAAACATCAGAAGAGACTGCCCTATCCATTCATCATTTAGAATTTGCCTATCCCAAACAAAAGCCGGTTTTAGACCATATCAATTTTCAAATTGAATCGGGAGAACGAGTGGGGTTAATTGGTCCCAACGGGGCTGGAAAAACGACGCTTTTTCTGGCGAGTTGCGGGATTCTCAAGCCCACAGCAGGGGAAATGTTTGTATTTGGAGAACCGGTGAAAGCAGGAACATTTAATCCCAATGTTGGGTTAGTGTTTCAAAACCCGGATGATCAACTCTTTTGTCCCACAGTTTGGGAAGATGTGGCTTTTGGTCCCGAAAATTTACACCTGTCTTCTGCCGAAGTGAAACATCGGGTCGAGGAAGCCTTAACCATTACTGGAGCTTATCCCCTCGCGCAGCGAGTGCCTCATCATTTGTCAGGCGGACAAAAGTGTATGGTTGCCATTGCAACAATTTTAGCCATGCACCCGCAACTGATTTTATATGATGAGCCTAGTGCCAATTTAGATTTATCAGCCCGTCGCCGTTTGATTGATTTTTTGCAGATGTCGCAACAGACAATTCTGATTTCTTCCCATGATTTGGAATTAATTTTAGAAGTCTGCGATCGCGTGATTCTCCTTAATCAAGGACAAATTATTGCCGACAGCGAAGCCCATCGCGTGATGGGAAACCAAAGTTTAATGGAAAGCCACGGCTTAGAAAAGCCCCACTCTCTCTTCCATCATCCCCCTGGGGCCCATCAGGATTAAAACTCTGCTTGCTTATTATCGCTTCGGTTTAGAGTCTCTTTGAAAAATGTATTGTTGAACAAAACTGAGCGATCCCATTAAAATGACGAATCCGCCAATCAGTTCTTGTTGGGTGGGAAATTGCTGTAAAAAAATTGCTGCTAATAATAATGCAAACAAAGGCTGCAGCATCAAAACAATTGTGGAACGGGATAATTCCCAGTAACGATAAGAAGTGAAGGTACATAAAAAGCTCAAGCAAGAGCCTAATAATGCGCCTAAAAAGGTAACTGCCCAATAACGGGTTTCGACATTAAAATTAAGTTCTCCTGAGGCAATTGTCCAGAGCGCGATCGCGCCAGTCGCAATACTAATGCGATAAAATACTAGAATAATGGGCGGAATATTATCAACACTGGTTTTAGCAAGAAAAAGCTGCAAGGCAATAGCCAAACTAGAGCCAATAATAAACATTAATCCCTCGCCAATAATTTCCCAACGTCCCAGGGCACTTCCCATTCCTCCCAAAGCAATTACAACAATGGAAAAAATTTCTCCCCAAAAAAGCCGTTCTTTTAAGTAAATTAAACTGAGCAAAATAACCAAAACCGGTTCAAACCGCTTAAAAAAAGCCACAAAACTCGGATCGAGAATTGCTAAACCTTTCCATCCCAGCAACATGCCAACGCCGGTTAATCCCCCCAGTAAAATAACTGAAAGCAACGATTGTCGAGCAAGAGACAACTGATTTTGTTGTTGAGTCAAGTAAATAATAGCTAAGGTATAGAAAGTTGCCGCACTACACCAAACCAGACTAAAGGTTAGCGGATCAAATCCTTGAAGCGCATATTTGGCAGTAACAAAATTCGTGGAAACTAAAAAAGTTCCTAACAGGGAAAAATAAAATCCTTTCTGGGCAGATGGAGAAAAATTCGGTAAAATTTTCAATTAAATTCATTCTTTTCAACTCCCATCAATATCCTATATCATTCTATTTGATTAATCATTAAAAGTCTATTTTTTTCAGTGGAAATAATTAGAATAAAATTCCTCGCTTCTTCTTATTGCCTTTAGGCTAAGTTTGCACTAGCCTATTCAAAAAGACAGAGAAAGAAAAAACAAGTAGCAAGGAAATCATCGGATATCGTGAATTTGTATCATTATTTACAACAATTGCCGTTATCTCCTGATGGCAAAGGCGTGATTGATTTGCCCCCTGCCGAGAAACAACAAGCCTTGAATGTGGTGTGGGAAGCCTTTATTACCGGCGAGTTTCACGATCGCTGGGAGGTAGCGAAATGGCTGCCGAAGTTTGGCGAAAGCGCGATCGCGCCCTTAACGGAATTGCTGGAAGATGAAACAGCCAATCTGGATCTCCGGTGCGAAGCAGCGGAAATTCTTAGCAAGTTCAACGCGCCTCATGCGATTTTTGCCCTCACTGATGTTCTCAAAAGCGACAATGACTCAGAAGTAATAACGGCATGCGCCAACGCCCTAGCAAAAAACGGAAACATTGCCATTCCCGCTTTGACAGACGCCTTAGCCAATCCCGAAACTCGACTCCCTGCGGTGCAAGCCCTGGCTTATCTTCGCAAACCCGAAACCGTTACGCCGCTTTTAAGTGTCGTGAATGATCCTCAGCCAGAGATTCGCCTTAGTGTTATAGAAGCCCTGAGCACGTTCCGCGACGCTCGCGTTGTGGAAGCCTTGATGGAAGCCTTATCCGATACCAATGCCCAAGTGCGCCAAGAAGCTGTGATTGGGTTAGGGGTAAGAGGCAATGATGACAATCCTGAAACAGTCGTCTCTGCCTTAGTGCCGCTGCTGTATGATATTAATCTTGAGGTTTGTTCCCACTGCGCGATCGCGCTGGGAAGACTCGGTACTGAATCCGCCATTGCCGCGCTTAGGGATTGTCTCTATTCCTCAGCAACGCCTCCCTCTCTAAAACAGCAAATTGTCCGAAGTCTAAGCTATACCGAAACCCAACAGACCTTCTCAGTTCTCGCCAGCAATTTGCAAGATCAACCCCCCAGTATTATCCAAGAAATTATTGCCGTTTTCGGGCGTTGGAAAACCTCGGCGCTGCAACCTTCCGTTGCTGAAACCTTGATTGCCTTTTTTCACAATCATCCCCACCTCAATGACAGCATCAAACAAACTTTAGCCGTTGCCCTGGGAAACTTGGGAATTCCTTCCGGTAAATCGGTTCTTTCCCATTTAGCCCAAAATGAAACTGCCATCGTACAGTTGCACGCCCAAGCTTCTTTGAAAAAACTGACCTAGATGTATCAAAAGGCACGAAACACAACTGTAAAATCCGTTATCCTCATCATAAACTGTAACCTCGACTACAAAAACAATGCGGATTGAGCAGTTGCAAGCGTTTTTAGCAATAACGGAAACGGGCAACTTTGGACAAGCAGCGAAAAAATTTGGGGTCACCCAATCGACCATTAGCCGGCAAGTTCAGGGATTAGAACAAACCTTGGGCGTGGCGTTATTCCATCGGTCTCATCAAGCCAAACTCACTGTGGCAGGGGAACGATTTTTACCTCGCGCCCGCAACATTTGCCAAGAATGGACCATGATCACCCAAGAACTGGATGATCTCATGGCAGGGAAGCAACCGGAATTATGCGTAGCAGCGATTCATTCGGTGTGTTCTTATCATTTGCCGCCGGTGTTGCCCATTTTTTGTCGGGAATATCCCCATGTGCAATTAAGGGTTACCGCCTTAGGCAGCGATCGCGCTTTAAAAGTGTTGCGGGATGGGCTAGTGGATGTGGCCATTGTCATGAATAATCCCGCCTTTACCAACACTCCGGAAATGGTAGTTGATACACTGTTTGAAGAACCCATTCAAGTGCTGATGGCGGCCAATCATCCCTTAACAGCGTATAATCAATTAGCTTGGCCGGAATTAACCGCTTATCCTCATGTGGTCTTTAAGGATGGTTATGGCATGCAACGGTTGGTGCAGAATTGGTTTTCCCAGCAAAATGCCGCCATTCAAACCGCAATGGAGTTAAACACCCTCGATGCCTTCCGGGGCGTTATTCGGCAAGGGGAATTGATTGCATTGCTTCCTAGTTCCGCGTTGATCGAAGCGCAGCATGATCCCACCCTCGCCATTCGTTCCATTGGGGAAACCGCTACGCAAAATGAGACCTATCAAGTTCCCCTCACCCGAGAAGTGATGTTTGCCACCACGCGCGATCGCGCAGAAATCCCGCCCATTAAAAGCTTTCGTCAAATTGTCCAACAACTCTCCACGCCTTCCCTGAAAAACTATGTTTCCCTCGTTTAAACCAAAATTATGAGCGCATCATTTCGAGAACTTCTCAAAAAAGTTGGCAGCGGCACCCACACAGGAGAAAATTTAACCCGCAGCGAAGCAGCAGCGGCCACGCGGCTAATGTTGCAACAAGAAGCCACCCCAGCCCAAATTGGGGCATTTATGATTGCCCATCGCATTAAACGTCCCACTGCCGAAGAATTAGCGGGAATGTTGGATGCCTATGATGAGATAGCCGGGAAAATTCCCGTTTTAAGCAGCGGTGGCAATTCTCCCGTAACCGTTTTTGGGGTGCCCTATGATGCGCGATCGCGTACCGCCCCTGTTTTCCCGATTACCCTGCTGTTGCTGGCAAGTATGGGGATTCCCGTCATCTTTCACGGGGGCGACTGTATGCCCACCAAATACGGAATTCCCTTTGTCGATATTTGGGAAGCATTAGGGGTCAACTACCGTTCCTTGTCTCTCACAGATAGCCAACAATTATTGGAAAAAACGGGCATGGGGTTCTACTATCTTCCCCAACATTTTCCCCTTGCCCACCAACTGGTTCCTTACCGGGAAGACATTGGCAAGCGTCCTCCCTTAGCCACCATCGAATTAATTTGGTCCCCCTATGCCGGAGACGCCAATCTAATTTCCGGGTTCGTCCATCCTCCCACAGAACAGCGTTTTCAAGAAGTCTTTTCTCTCCGAGAGATGCAAAAATTAATCACCGTCAAAGGGTTAGAAGGAAGTTGCGACTTAGCCCGCAATCGTACCGGAATTATTGGCATTACCCAACCGGAACAGGAATTTCAACGCCTCCATTTACATCCCGAAACCTATGGATTGGCCGGACGAGATATTTTATTGGAATCCCTAGACAAATTAAGGGAACAATTAACCGCAGTTATTGAAGGAAAACCGGGGGAATTAATGTCGGCAGCCATCTGGAATGGCGGCATTTATTTATGGTTATGCGGCGTTTGTCCTGACTTAAAAACTGGGTTAACCAAAGCAGAAGAATTAATTCAAGCAGGTGCCGTTGCCGATAAATTAAAAGAACTACAAACCAATTTACCGAAATGATTACTGTTTTTGACGAATTTGGTCCAACAAAGCATAAAACGGATCCCATTCATTGTCTAAAGCAATGGGTTCCCAAACCGATTCAATAACCGGACGCAATAAAGCAGTCTGGGGATTTTTTTCCTTGAGGCGAGAGCCAATATTTAGCAGTTCTTCATCGTTGCATTGCTTTAAACATTGCTGATAACATTGTTGCCAATTTTGCCAAAGTGTGCGTCTTTCTTGCAATTGTTGAATAAACTCGGCATTTTCTAAAATAATGTCAGAATTATCTCGCCAATTGGGACTAAACCAATTGCCCAATTCCGCAAAAAAGCGATGATAGGAAACTTGTGATCCTTGCAACAATTTCACGGTTTCCTGAACTAATTCTTTTCCATCTTCTGCTGATAGAGAGGTAAAGCCTAACTTTTCCAACATTAATTGCCGATAACTGGCTTCATAATGCGCTTCAAAGTGGGCTAAACCGGCATCTAAATCTTTTTGGGGCATGACTGTACCGAGAGGGCGCTGCAGCCGTTCTAAATTCCAACGGCAAATGCGGGGTTGATTGCCGTAGCTATACAACCCGGAATAGTCGAAATACGCAGCCGTAAACGCCGGATTATAGGTGGGGATGAAGGCATAGGGGCCATAATCGAAACTTTCCCCGGTAATTGACATATTATCGGTATTGAGGACCCCATGACAGAAACCGGCAACCATCCATTGCGCTGCTAATTCCGCCACCCGTTGCACTAATTCCTGATAAAAATAAGCATATTTTTCATCGGAATTTTTCAAATGAGGATAATAATAAGCAATGGCATGATCTAGCAAGTTTTGGATCAAATCCGGGCGATATAAATAATTTAAGCGTTCAAACGTGCCGAAGCGAATATGGGAATGGTTCAATCGAATCATGACACAAGCCCGGGTGGGAGAAGGTTCATCATGACGCCATAGCGATTCTCCGGTTTCAATGAGACTCAAACAGCGAGAGGTGCGGACTCCCAACTGATGCAAAGCTTCTCCGGCTAACACTTCTCTTACACCTCCCTTGAGGGTTAACCGCCCATCGGCATTGCGGGAATAGGGGGTTTGTCCCGACCCTTTTGTGCCAAAATCATAGAGCCGCCCATCGGTGCCTCGCACTTGTCCATAAATAAATCCCCGTCCATCTCCCAGAAAGGGATTATAATTGCCGAACTGATAGCCGTGATAGCGCAGCGCTAGAAAGGGGCGTACGCCTTTTAATTTCCCGAAGGCTTCAATAAAGTCGCTATCGCTAACTTGTTCCGGTTTTAAATTTAGTAAAGGCAGAAGGTCGTCATTGCGGAAGCGAAGAAAATGTTGGGGAAATTCGGCGGCGGAAACAATATCATAATAATCTTCGCCGAGGTTTTCTAAAGCTGTTTCGTAGGTGAGATCGAGAAAGGGGTTGTTATGGGCGAAACTCATAAATGCTTGATGGACACTGCAGCAATTCTAGATTAACGTTTCTAGTGGAACACTGAGCGCGATCGCGCCTGCAAGTCTCCTATGTTAATTGGTCAACTATAAAACGCCTGCCCTCACTCCCCTAAGAATAATGCTTATTTTTTGGTTATTCGCACAAGAAAATATTGTTTCTCCTCCTAAAGAGGAAGCGGTTACCGATTTAGTAACCAGCTTAATTGTTTTGTTGTTGGTTGCGACGGCAGTGGCATTGATTACGCGGCGGCTGCGTCTCCCTTATGTAGTGGGATTAGTGATGGCGGGGTTAGCCATTACGAAAGAATGGTTGCCTGGAGACATTGGCATTGATCCGGCTTTAATTCTCAATTTATTCCTACCGATTTTAGTATTTGAATCAGCACTGAATACTGACATTAGCCGTCTCCGCAGCACCTTTAAACCCATTGCTTTACTCGCAGGTCCCGGTTTAATTTTAGCAGTGGGAATTACGGCCATTTTACTCAAGATTGCCCTCAATTTAGAGTTGAATCCTGCTCTTTTTGCTGGTGCCATTCTTGCCATTACCGATACCGTCTCTGTCATTGCCGCCTTTAAGGAAGTGTCCGTTCCCAGTCGCCTCTCCACCATTGTGGAAGGGGAAAGTTTATTTAATGATGGGGTAGCGCTAGTCATTCTCAGTGTCATTAATCAAGTTTATTACCAAGGCAGATTTTCAACTGTGGAGGCGGGCCAAGAACTATTTTTGTCCATTGTTGGGGGAACTGTCGTCGGGTTAGGATTGGGATATCTTTGTCTCGGATTATTTCGACAACTCGATGATGCCTTAAGCAGTTTATTGCTGACGGTAGCCGTGTCGTTAGGGACGTTTCAAGCAGCGCAGCTGTTAGACGTTTCCGGGGCAGTGGCAGTGGTGATTGCCGGTTTAGTGGTGGGCAATATTGGGGTGGCGCAAGAGGTATCAGCTTCAACGAAAGTAACCCTCCTCAGTTTTTGGGAATATGCCGGGTTTGGCGTTAATACCTTTATTTTCCTGCTCATTGGGATTGAAGTGAATGTGACTGTCTTAATCCAAACTTTACCCTTAGTCATTCTTACCATTGTCATTTACCAAGTTGGCCGCGCCTTATCGGTTTACCCCTTATTAGGGTTGCTTCGCTTTTTTGGTCGCCCCATACCATTAAAGTGGCAACATGTCCTCTTTTTAGGCAATGTTAAAGGATCGCTATCGATGGCGCTGGCGTTAAGTTTACCTCCGGATTTGCCAGGGCGCAGTCAAATTGTCACCCTCGTGTTTGGCACCGTTTTAGTCTCGTTAGTGGGTCAAGGCTTAAGTTTGCCCTGGTTTATTCGCCGCTTTAAACTGAGTTCTGTTTCCAAAATCAGCCGTGAAATTGAATCCTTGCAATTAAGTTTAATCACCTCGAAAGCCGCGCAAGAAGAATTGGATAATCTCCATCAAACGGGAATTTTGCCAAAAGCCATCTATGAAGAACTGCGAGCTGGTTATCAAGCCCGAATTGCCAATTCTGAGCGCAACTTGCGGGATTTATACAATCAACGCCATGAAGATGCTGGAGAAGAAGCAAATGAGGAATATCAAAAGTTGTTCAAAATTCGCCGTCAGTTGCTGTTAGCTGAAAAAGGCGCAATTAATGATGCCTTGCGCCGGGGCATTTTGTCAGAAGATTTAGTGCATGAGTATCGCCAACGGCTTAACCAGAAACTTCTACAGTTGGAAGATGACTAACGCTTAATCCTAAGAATTTGATCATTTGCCGTAAACAATTGGGTTTAGTAACAACCAGAATCGTTGAACCGGCTTCTAAGGCAGTGTTGCCGTTGGGAATAATGAGATCGGCATGGGGATGGGGTTGATAGCCAATAATTAAAGAACCTTGGGGAAAGTTGGGATCTTGGGCAATTTCTGCAATAGTGCGCCCAGCAATGTAACATTCTCCCGGTATCGGCAGTTTCAGGACTTCCACTTGCCCTTGTTCAAAATGCATCATCGCTTCCACTTCGGGATATTCTATGGCATTGGCAATGCGCGTAATGGCCAGATCAATGGTACTAATGACGTGGCTTGCCCCAGCAATGCGATAAGGGTCGGCAAAGTCGCGATCATTCAACCGCACCACAATTTGCGGCACGCCATAGTGTTTGGAAAGGGTCACTAATGCTAAATTAAGCGCATCGCTGCTTAGGGTTCCCACAATGGCATTCGCTTTACGAATTCCCGCTTCCAATAACACGTTGGTGGAAACGGCACTGCCTTCAAACGCCATGACGCCAATTTTTTCTCGGGCATACTGACACGCCAGAGGATCAGTATCTACTACAGCTACGGTATGCCTCAAATCAAGCAGCCGTTGGGCTAAACGCAACCCCATCATCCCGGCGCCGCCGATTAATATATACATCGATTCTTATACTTTTACAAAATGGACGCTCTACCAATCTATTGTAAAAATTGCTTAATGCGACAACGCTTCTGCTGGCAGTTCAACTAATCGGTTAAGGTTCCTAACCAAAACGCTAAGGGATCGGGGGTAGGTTGACAAGGAGGCCAATTTTGCAACTCTGACTCAGGAAGGTCATGGGGAGGCGGCGTTAATCCTAAGCCTAAACAGAGATGAGTGAGGGTTTCTCGGAAGGCTTGATGATGCCCGGCAATGCCAACCTGGGCGTGAGTGTATTCGTGCGCGATCGCGCTGAGCCAATGTTGGGGAATGATCCGACCCACATCAATCAAAATGGTAATGGGATCGGTGTTGAGATTACACAAACCATCAATATTGAGGTGTTGGGCAAAGGGCGCGGCAAAAATTTGAATGGAGAGACGCTGTTGCGGATAAAAACAGTGTTGGCATTGCAAAAGGCAGCTCGCCAGTTTCTGATTAATTTGAGCAATTCGGGGCGCGATCGCGCTGCAAAGCTGTCTTTCCTGCTCAGCATCAAGCCGCAATTGCACTATGCTGGGCTTTAACGCCAACGCCTGCATTTTCTGCAAATAGACTTTTCCTTGCTCAGGCGTCCAAGATGGCGCTGATAAATGGAAATTGCTCACAGTAACCTTTACCACCCCCACAGGGATCGAATGGGCTGCGATGTTGATTCTTGTTGGGAAACGGCTTGATTGTCATCAACGCGGATTTCGGCACAGAAGGTCGCTGTGCTGAGCCCTCCAAACCGTTTTACTGTGCTGGCGCGCAGCCGAATATCGGGATGGGGAAACCAAAAGCGCTCAATAATGCTCATGCTTTCATAATCAGTCACCAATACTAGGGCTTGGTCATTATCAATGTGATATTCCCCAATCACCGGCACGACCTCGGCATAGCCTCTTTCCCGCAATAATTTTCCTTGCTGCGGATTGTCCTCATCCGGCACTAAAGAAAAAACGCTAGTACCGGAATGGTCTTCCCCTTCTTTATCCCATTCCATGGCACCGTCCCAACTAATAAACGCCCCGCCGACGGTGGCATTGGGATCGACTTCGTGCATCTGACAAATTTCGGTAATGCGACTATCCTCAGAGCTTAGGGTTTCCACCTTAATATCGGATCCGCCGCTTTCGGCGCGACGAAACGGCAAATGATGAGTTGTCCTGAGGGAACGCCATTGACCCGCACTTTGTTGGAAAAATTGCAGTCCATCCATCACAGCTGCTAACTCCTTTTTACTTGATACTATTAGAACGCCAACGATTAAGTTCTCTCTCTCCGATACTAGCTAAGCCTTGTAGAGCTTGCACTTGCCCTTGCAGTTTCTGAATCTGTTCCGCTTTGGCTGCGATTTCCCGGTCTTTGGTCGCCATTGCCGTTTGACGGCTGCTTTCTTCTCTGGCGAGTTGCGTTTGCAGTTGAGTAATTTGGTGATTTAAATGTTTAATTTCTTGGCGCTGTTGCGATCGCGCTTGTTCCAGTTCGCTAATATAAATTGACTGCTGTTGATTTTGCAGAGAAATGCCTTGGTAATTTTGTTGAATCTCTTGTTGTTGCGACAGTTGTTTCTGCAGCTTGGCAATTTGTTTGTCTTTCTCCGCCAATTGTTCTTCCCAGGGGGATTGTTCCGCCACAGTCACCGTTGTTGCCGATCCTTGGGCCGCTACATTAACGGTAATGGTGTTCTCGGGATTGTCAGCGGCGACAGCGAGTTTTCCCTGGGCCATTTGTTCTAGCACTTGCTCAACGGAGGTTCCAATTTGTTCGGCAATTTGGCTCAGTAACTGCTTGCCGGTAGGAGTTAACTCTGTTTGGGATGAGTTATGAGTTTGTTTCGGTTGACTAAATCCTTTGGGTTTTCTCGTACTATTTCGTTTTGTTGCCATATTTATTGATGAACTCACGTAACCAATTAGTATAGTTGGACTGCATTCCTGAATTGGGGTTTGATCGTTTAATCGTTAACTTTTTTTAAACAACAGTCGCAGAGACTGAGCCATGTTGTCGATTTGCGGAGATAATTCTCCCTTGTCGCTCATTTCTTCCCTGCCGCCAGGTTTGTGATGAGAATGAAGCGGCATTAGGGAGTACTGACTTTTTGTTCCACCCCAAACCCAACAAGCCTGACGTTTTTTAGAGATTCTCCTTCGGGAGGGCGATCATAGTTGATAATTTTACGAATTCTTAAGTTGGGATTAACGAGTGTGATGGAATCCACAGAAACCACTTGGGTATAAGGCGTGGTCATTAACAATTCTGAAACTGCCGGATCAAAGCGAAAATGGGAAACAATGGGTCGAGCCTCTTCGTAGGCGCGATCGCGCAAATAATCTCCTTCTAACAGGTTTCCTTCCTGCTTTTTGGGAACAAATAGCGCATTGAGGGATTGGGCCACTTCCTCTCCCTTTTCCGAAACTGTATGAAAATACAATTGAAACCCTGACAAGTCTGCATTTTGATTTGAGATATCGTATTGATTGTCCGCTAACACCTTAGTCTTTAACTCGGGTGTTAAGGGTTTAACCTCAAATTTCGTGCGCGATCGCTCTACTTCTTGGCGCGTGAGATAATGATAGGTGCGTTCAATATCCCAATGACCCAAACAGCAGTTAAAAAAATGTTGCAAACTTGAAGTATCCATGGGGTGGGTTCTTTGTTTTTCGGGTTAACTCATTGTCCTGCAGTTGATGACCGTTGGACGAATACTAGCGCCGTTGAGATTGTTGCGCTTGCAATTTTTCAATTTCGGCATCGATTCTTAAAATCTCGGGATTTTTCCCAATATTGGCCATGGCGGCTTTATGAGAAACCTCAACTTGTCGTGCCGATTGAAATAAATCGTTGACAATTCTTTCTCGATATCGTTCTAATTCAGTGATCGCTTGTTCAAGTTCCTCGGGTGAGTAGTCCTCGGGGGAGCAGTTCTTTTTCTGCTGATCTAACATATTGACCACATCCTTGATTTGCCTTACTAGCCTCGATTTTCGCAAAACCTGTTTTTTAGCGCCAGATTTATTAAGCAAAGTTAAAGAAGAGTTTACCCTCTCCCTATCATAAAACTGGCTCTAAATACTAGAAGTTTAGAATCATTTAATCTTTTTTGCCGTTTTCAATCAAACCCTAATAATCTTAATATACTGTAACACAAAAAGCCGTTAATAGGGTGTATAAATTAACAGAGAAGGGTTTAAAACAAAGCCTAAAAGCAATCCCAACTTAGAAACAGAAAAGACAACAATCTTTCTCATCTAAGAACTGAAAATTCTCAGAATTGGTTAATCCCAATCTCTGAGTCAGACCTTAAAAAGCCCTTCTCATACTGAAAACATCGTCGATTAAAGGAGATTAAAACTATGTTCGATGCATTTAGCCGTGTCGTTGCCCAAGCGGACAGCCGTGGGGAATTCCTCAGCAACGAGCAACTTGATGCTCTTACCCAAATGGTTCAGGAAGGACCTAAGCGTTTAGATACGGTTAACCGTATGACCAGCAATAGCTCCAGCATTGTGACTAATGCTGCTCGCGGCTTGTTTGCAGATCAACCACAGTTGATTCAACCGGGTGGCAATGCTTACACTAACCGTCGCATGGCTGCTTGCTTACGTGACATGGAAATTATTCTTCGTTATGTCACCTACGCTACCTTAGCTGGCGATGCAAGTGTCCTGGAAGATCGTTGCTTAAACGGACTTCGTGAGACTTACCAAGCACTTGGTGTTCCTGGTGCCTCCGTTGCCGCTGGTGTTGAAAAAATGAAAGAAGAAGCAATCCGTATTGCTAACGATCCCAACGGCATCACCCAAGGCGATTGCAGCCAGCTGATGTCAGAAGTAGCCACCTACTTTGATCGCGCAGCTGCTGCTGTTGCGTAATTCTGGTTTGTCTAGCTCCCTAAAAAGGGAATCTCTTTTGTAATTTTTTTTTGTAAACCTGTTGTAGACGTTAGGAAGAGAAAATCGAAATGAAAACGCCAATCACCGAAGCTATCGCTGCTGCCGACAGTCAAGGACGTTTCCTAGGCAATACCGAGCTGCAATCCGTAAACGGTCGTTTTGAGCGTGCCAATGCCAGCATGGAAGCGGCTCGCGCGCTCACCCAAAAATCCAACGACTTAATTAACGGTGCGGCTAACGCGGTTTATCAGAAGTTCCCCTACACCACGCAAATGCAGGGACCTCAATACGCGCATGATCAGCGTGGAAAAGATAAATGCGCTCGTGACATCGGCCACTATCTGCGCATGGTTACCTACTGCCTTATTGCCGGCGGCACCGGTCCCATGGACGAATACCTCATTGCCGGCTTAGATGAAATCAATCGGACGTTTGAACTATCTCCTTCCTGGTACATTGAAGCCCTGAAGCATATTAAAGCGAACCACGGCTTAACCGGCCAAGCGGCTAACGAAGCCAATACCTATATCGACTATGCCATCAACGCCTTGAGCTAACTGTTCTTGGTGTTTGCCCGGAAGAGTGAACGAATGTTGACCTGGATAGAAGATCCCCGTTAGCATTTGTGAATTTTTCCGGGCATTATTGATTGAGCTAGGATTGCTGCGAAATTTTCCTTTGGAGAGGGTATTAATTATGCAAACTTTAGTTGCATCGAATCTCGCAAACGCGGGACGTTTAGGTTTAGAATCATTTGACGGTGAACCAGTAGAATTGCGCTGGAACACCAGTGAAGAAGAATTGCAAACAGTTATTCGGGCGGTATACAAGCAGGTTTTAGGCAATGACTATGTTATGGAGTCGCAACGCCTAATTTCTGCTGAATCGTTATTGCGTCAGGGAAACTTGACGGTAAGAGGATTTGTCCGCGCCGTTGCCAAGTCCGAGTTATACAAAGAAAAGTTTTTTTATCCCAACTCGAATCAACGCTTTGTGGAATTAAACTTTAAGCATCTCCTGGGCCGTCCCCCGTCTGATGAGGACGAATGGGCTTATCACACTTGTTTGTGTGAAAAACAAGGGGTCGATGCTGAAATTGATTCCTATTTGGATAGCGAAGAATACGTTAGTAAATTTGGGGAAAATATTGTTCCCTATTATACCGGTTTCCAAGTCGGGTTAGGGGCGAGAACCACCAACTTTACTCGGATGTTTCAATTGTATCGAGGTTATGGCAGCAGCGATCGCGCCCAAGTCGGCGGCAAAGAACCCCGATTAACTTGGGAAATTGGGAAAAACGAAGCCTCTAGCATTGTTATGCCTTCCACCAGCACGGAAGAAGGCACGGCTCGCACGCCGCAAACCGCCTTTGGCGGCATTGGCAACCAAAGTGCCAGAATGTATCGTGTGGAAGTCAGCGGCCAAGTTGGGCGGCAAGTTCGTCCGGTGATCCGCTTTAGCAACAATGCTTACTTGGTTCCCTACGATCAGTTGTCTCAACGCTTACAGCAAATTGTCCGTCAAGGCGGCAAAATTGTCAGCGTCAGACCCGCTTAAATGGGAAGCCGAAATTCGTTAAAAAATGATCGCAAGTGACCCCCTATTTCAATGAAGGTGATCGGGCGATCGTTGGTTAGAGTTTGCGCCTTGGGAAAACAGAAGGTGCTCCCTCTAACCGTTGGTGATAGTAAGGATAATGATAAAAATTAACCCTGCTATCACCATTTTCAAATTTTCCACGACCAAGAGGAGTTTCTAAAATTATGTACGGTCAAACGACAATTACTACTCCCAACAGTGCAGCGAGTCGGATGTATCGCATTGAAGTTGAGGGGATGCGGCAAAGCAGTGAATCCGACAAGCAACTGTATCCCATTCGTCAAAGCGGAAGCGTATTTTTTACTGTTCCCTATAGTCGTATGAATGAACAAATGCGGCGTATCAATCGCATGGGCGGCAAAATTGTTAACATTGAGCCCTTGAATACAGAACCGGAACCGCAACCTAAATCGTCAGAAAATTAAGACGGTATTTTCCAATCTAAGGATAGGAATTATCGAAGACTAAGCCCCCAAGGTTTAAGTAGGGGGCAATTCGATTCCAAGAGTCGTTTTGCTGGAAGGGAATCATTCCCAATTGCTATGACTGTTTACGATGCCGAAACCGCGATCGCGCACTTAAACCAAAAAGAAGATTTGAGCCTTCGCTATTATGCCGCTTGGTGGCTGGGAAAATGCCGGGTTAGAGATCAAGCGGCAATTTCGGCGTTATTAAATGCCCTGGAAGATGAAGCGGATCGCTCTCCTGATGGGGGATATCCCTTAAGACGAAATGCCGCGCGAGCATTGGGAAAATTAGGCGACAGGCAAGCCGTTTCCCGGTTAATTGAAAATTTAAGCTGTAGCGACTATTATGTGCGAGAAGCCTGTGCCCAAGCCTTGGAAGAACTTGGCGATTCCCAAGCCATTCCTTATTTGCGGGAATTATTAGCCGGCGGGGTGGAGGCAGCGCAGCAAGTTCCGGGCAAACCCCATTTAGTGCAACCCTACGAAGCTATTATTGAAGCCTTGGGAACTTTAGGGGCAAGCCAAGCCCAAGCCGAAATTGAGCCCTTTTTAGCGCATTCTGTGGAAAAAGTGCAGTTGGCAACTGCTCGCGCCTTATATCAGTTAACCGGGGAAGACGAATATGGCCAACGGTTAATGAGCGGGCTGCAAGCTGAGAAATTGCCCCTGCGACGTTCTGCCCTGATGGATCTGGGGGCAACGGATTATTTTCCTGCGGCGGACGCGATCGCGCAAACCCCCGCCGAAAATAGTTTAAAATTAATTGCCTTGAAAGGGATATTGGAAAACTATTTACCCAACGAGAAACAGGAATTATCCAAGGAAGCCGTTCATTTGTTAGAGTTGATGGATTCTCTATTGTAATGAAATGTCTGAGTGAGGGCGAGTGATGCTTGATATAACCAAACTGAGCCGCCAATTCCCTGAAATTAGTCAGCATCTGCAACAAGAAGCCTCCGCCAGTCAACAGCGCCTGGATCAAGCCCTAACCCTACTGAGGGAGAGTTGCCGCCAACAACCAACCTTAGAAAACAAACAACAGCAATGGCGCGATCGCGCGATTTTCAATGCGGCTGTCCCCCTAGAACCCCTTGACACCTGTAAAGAAATTCCGGTTCCCCCTTATGCCCACAGTGTGTTTGGCACCGACGGTTCCCAAATTTCCCCCTCTCACCACGAAATTGCCTACTGTTATTTAATTAATATTGGGCGGGTAATGTTGCATTATGGGCAAAGCTTGCATCCGGTTCTCGATAGTGTGCCAGAAGTGTTCTACAAGCGGGAAGATTTATATGAATCCCGGAAATGGGGGATTGCCACGGAAGAATGGTTAGGCTATCGGCGTACCGTTTCCGAAATTCAAGCCCTCTCAGACATGGCTTGCCGTTGGGTGAATCCGCCAGGGGCGCATACGGAATCCAATTTAGCTTTAGTGGATGGATCCTTAATTTACTGGTTTTTGGAAAATTTGCCCACGCCGGCGCGCGATCGCCTGCTTCCCCCGATTTTTGAAGCTTGGGAAAAATTGGAAACAGCGAAAATTCCCTTAATGAGTTATCTCAGCGCGAACCGCCATACAGAAGCCGTTCGCTTTTTGCGGTATGCCGCTTGTCCTTATGATGTGCCGGATTGTCAAAGCTATTGCAACAACAATCAAACCAATCAATTGCCCTGTCAAGTTTGCGATCCTTTACGAGATACCACCTTATGGCAATCTTTGTTATCCCCGGGACAGCGATCGGCAGTGTGGCGCAGCGCCGCTCCCATTTTAGAACTCTATCTCGAACAATGTTCCATTCACTTTTGCTATCTTCATGTCGGAAGCGAAATTGCCCGTGTGGAATTTCCAGGTTGGCTTGCCCAAGATGAAGCATTATTAGAACAAGCGTTAGGCATTTTATTAGCGCAAGTGTATAAAGGATATGGGTATCCCGTTGCCCTTGCCGAATCTCATAATCAAGCTGTAGTTACCAGCAGCGATCGCGCTCGCTTTTTTGCCCTGTTAGAGCGAGAAATGATTAAAGCCGGACTCCCCAATGTCGGGGTTTCTTATAAAGAAAGCCATAAACGGGGCAGCATTGCTTAACATCAGCATTTTGCACTTTCCCAGCATTTTTTCCTATCATAAAGGATGCCCATTGAATTGCCAGCATTGGCCGATAGGAGGGTCGCCGCCGCAGCATTGTCGATTAATTTGACATCATCAAATGCAACTCATGCTAACGTTAAAACCGGCTAACTCCTATAATGATTACTAAGGCTTTACCCTATTCAGTAAGCGCTTATTGTGGAACTTTCTTGTAAAACGAAATATGCTCTTCTTGCCCTTTTAGAGCTTGCGGCCTTCTATCAAAAACAAGAACCATTGCAAATTCGGCAAATTGCCGAAAAACAAAATATATCCGATCGTTATCTGGAACAACTCCTAGCAACACTGCGGCGAGGAGGGTTAGTCAAAAGTCAACGAGGGGCAAAAGGGGGATACTTACTTGCACAAGAACCCTGGCAAATTACGCTTCTAGATTTAGTAAAGTGTCTGGAGGGATCAGAAGGGCTTAATCAAGACGGTCCTCAAATTAGCACCCCTGAACAAGCCGTGGTTAAGGAGATTTGGGATGAGATTGATCAACACTTAAAAGCGCAGTTAGAAACGTATAACTTGCAAAATTTATCAGAACAGCGCAATAACAAACAACAAGTCGATTTAATGTATTACATTTAAACCACTATTCTCAAGCCGCTGTTTTTGAAACATGAAAATGGAAATTAATTATGCGTATCGCCAGTAATATTACGGAACTCATTGGCCGCACGCCCTTGGTTCAACTTAATCGGATTCCCCAGACAGAAGGATGTGTTGCGAACATTGTTCTTAAACTAGAGGGGATGAATCCTTCCGCTTCAGTCAAAGATCGCATCGGTATTAGCATGATTAATACCGCAGAAGAAAACGGAATTATTGAACCGGGAAAAACCGTTTTAGTGGAACCCACTTCTGGCAACACAGGCATTGCTCTGGCAATGACAGCAGCTGCCAAAGGGTATAAACTAATTCTGACGATGCCCGAAACCATGAGCAATGAACGTCGGGCGATGTTGCGAGCTTATGGCGCCCAATTAGAATTAACCCCAGGGGAACAAGGAATGGGAGGCTGTATCCAACGGGCACAGGAAATTGTGGATCAGACTCCCAATGCCTATATGCTGCAACAATTTAATAATCCGGCTAACCCAGAAATTCATCGTCACACCACTGCTGAAGAAATTTGGGAAGATACAGAAGGAAACGTGGATATTCTAGTGGCTGGTATTGGTACAGGCGGTACAATTACCGGTGTGGCAGAAGTGATTAAAAAGCGTAAACCAGCGTTTCAAGCGGTTGCTGTTGAACCCAGCAATAGCCCTATCCTATCAGGAGGAAAACCGGGACCTCATAAAATTCAAGGTTTGGGCGCCGGATTTATTCCGGAAGTTTTAAATGTCCAAATTCTGGATGAAGTAATTGCGGTAACTGATGAAGAAGCCATTTTTTACGGTCGTCGTTTAGCCAATGAAGAAGGAATTCTTTCGGGAATTTCCACTGGAGCAGCGCTGTGTGCCGCGATTCGAGTCGCAAAACGAGCTAAAAATGAAGGAAAACTAATCGTTATGGTGCAACCCAGTTATGGTGAACGCTATCTCAGCACGCCTCTTTTCCAAGACTTAGCCCCTGTTGAGGATGCCGTGCCCGTGAGTTAAAAGCAATCAATTCGGGGATCGTTAAGTGACCAATAATGGGGCGTGAAACCAGGCGCCCCGAACTGAAACTTTAAGCAAGTAATGAGGCGCTTATGTCAACAGCAAAAAAATGGCTCAGGTGTGATTCGAACACACGACCAAGGGCTTATGAGTCCCCTGCTCTACCGCTGAGCTACTGAGCCTCGTTGCTTCATTAAGCATTAACTAGGCTAACATACATTTTAGGGAATAACAAGGCGCGATTGGTCTTTCTGCTTAGCAAAATCGCGTCTGTCGCGCCCTCTTTTCCCTTTGCCGTTAATTACCGAAACATGCTGCTCACTGAGCTTTCTTCATGAATCCGGGAAATTGCTTCGCCAATCAAGTTGGCAACTGACAAAACGGTTAACGGTTCAATGTCTTGGTGTCCAGACACGGGAATAGTATTGCTGACAATGACTTCTTCAAAATCGCCGCTAAATAAGCGTTCTCGTGCTGGGCCAGATAACACCGGATGGGTAGCACAGGCATATACTTGGTGCGCTCCTTCTTCACGAAGCAAGCGCGATCCTTCTAACATAGTTCCTGCTGTATCAATCAAATCATCGACCATGACAGCAGTTTTGTCTTTGACATCCCCAATCAAATTGAGAACTTCTGCTTCGTTATGGCTATGACGACGCTTGTCAATAATTGCTAAAGGAGCATCGTTCAACTTTTTGGCAAATGCTCTGGCCCGTGCTACTCCTCCCACATCAGGAGACACGACAACCAAATCTGATAGTTCTTTGCTAGCTAAATATTGAATGAGTACAGGAGATCCGTACACATGATCCAAGGGAATGTCAAAGTACCCTTGAATTTGTGCCGAATGCAAATCCATTGCTAAAACGCGACTGGCACCCGCTTCTGTAATTAAATTAGCGACCAGTTTGGCAGTAATAGACTCTCGTCCTGCTGTTTTACGGTCAGCACGAGCATAACTATAGTAAGGGATAACAGCGGTAATTTGGCGAGCAGAAGCACGGCGACAAGCATCAATCATTATCAGCAATTCCATTAAGTTGTCATTAACGGGATGACAACAGGGTTGGATCAAATAAACATCACAACCGCGAATGGATTCCTGGATTTGAACATACAGCTCGCCGTCGGCAAACCGTTTCCTTACCATGGGCCCCAATTCAAGGCCCAAATAAGTTGCTACTTCTTGGGCAAGGGGTTCATTTGCCGACCCCGAAAAAATCCGTAGCCGGTTTTGATCGGGAAGTTGGCTTAGTGGGGGTTGAAGCGTTAAAGTAGCAGAATGGCTCACGGGCTTTCTCTTTAACCTCAATTCAGTGCAATGGTATCATCCCAATTTTGGGACTAGTTGTTAAGGAAGTTTAAGAAACTGTTTTTAATTCTAAGTAATACAAAAGAAATTGTCGCTCCCATTCAATTTTAAACAATGAAACCACTTTTAATCACCGGTACAGATACAGAAATTGGTAAAACCATTGTGACCTCAGGCTTAATCGCCTACTGGCAAAAATATCTCTCTTTGGACAAACTTGGGGTCATGAAGTTAATCCAAACCGGAGTTGATGGCGATAGCAATGTTTATCAACAATTATTTTCCTTAGAACAATCTCAGGAATTAATTAATCCAGTTTCTTATGAAACCCCAGTGGCACCGCCACTGGCGGCAGAAAAAGAAAATCGGCTTGTTGATCTTACTACAATTTGGCAAGCGCTGACTAGGTTAGGAGAAAAACGGGAGTTTGTTCTCATTGAAGCCCTGGGGGGACTAGGTTCGCCGGTGACTTGGGAAATGACTGTAGCCGATATTGCGGCGGCTTGGCGCTTGCCTGTTGTTTTAGTGGTACCGGTCAAATTAGGCGCGATCGCGCAAACGGTGGCAAATGTGGCGCTGGCCCGGCAACAGCGGATTTCTGTTAAAGGTTTCATCTTCAATTGTCTCACCCCGGAAGCGGAATCCCGACAGATGGAATGGGGGCCTGCCCATCGTATTAGCGAGTTATGCCAAGTTCCCCATTTAGGAACGATCCCTTACTTATCGAATCCCGCTGATCTAGAAACATTGGCCCAAGTTACGTCAAACTTAGAACTAGAATATCTTTGGTGATTGCTTATGACTGTATCCCCAGCAAAATCGGTTGATACCTCGCAAATCCGTCCCGAAATTCAACAGTTGCAATCGCAGCTTGTGCAATGGCGGCGGGGATTTCATCAGCGCCCGGAACTGGCTTTTCAAGAAAAACTTACTTCTCATTTTGTTATTAATAAATTGGAAGAATGGGGCATTCCTCACCAAACCGGCATCGCGCAAACCGGTGTGGCTGCCGTAATTGAAGGGGGGAAACCCGGAAAGGTGTTAGGCATTCGTGCCGATATGGATGCCCTTCCCATCGAAGAAGAAAACCAAGTTCCCTATCGGTCGCAACACGAAGGAATTATGCACGCTTGCGGCCATGACGGGCATACCGCGATCGCGCTAGGAACCGCTTATTATCTCTGGCAACATCGTCAAGACATCGCCGGAACCATTAAAATCATTTTTCAACCGGCAGAAGAAAGTCCCGGCGGCGCCAAACCCATGATTGAGGAAGGCGTCCTGAAAAATCCCGATGTCGAAGCGATTATTGGATTGCACCTTTGGAACAATCTTCCCTTGGGCACCATTGGGGTAAAAGAGGGTCCCCTGATGGCAGCGGTAGAACTGTTCAAATGTCAGATTCAAGGCAGAGGCGGCCATGGCGCGATGCCCCATCAAACAACTGATGCAGTGGTTGTTAGTTCCCAAATTGTTAATGCGCTGCAAACCATTGTTTCCCGCAACGTTGATCCCACCAATTCTGCTGTTGTTACGGTTGGAGAATTAAAAGCGGGATCAGCGATGAACGTTATTGCCGATAGCGCTTATCTTTCCGGCACCGTTCGTTATTTTGATGCTTCCCTGGAAAACTATATTGGGCAACGGGTAGAAGACATTATTGCCGGGATTTGCCAAAGCTATGGCGCTAGCTATGACTTGAACTACTGGCGAATCTATCCCCCCGTCATTAATGATAACCGAGTTGCTGATTTAGTGCGTTCTGTGGCCAATACCATTGTGGAAACGCCGAAAGGCGTGGTTCCCGAATGTGAGACCATGGGCGGCGAAGACATGGCCTTTTTCCTGGAACAAGTGCCCGGTTGTTACTTTTTCTTGGGATCGGCCAATCCCAAGTTAGGACTCAATTATCCCCACCATCACCCTCGGTTTGATTTTGATGAAACCGCCTTGGGCATGGGCGTAGAAATGTTTGTCCGCTGTGTGGAACAGCTACCCTCGCTCAAAGTGTAGCCTTTCAGAACACAGAAACCATGTTATCCCGATGAATAACAGTTTCTGTGTTGCTGTAACCCAGAATCGCGGGAATATTTTGGGATTGCTGTCCCTGAATTTGCTGAATTTCACTGCTGCTATAGTTGACTAATCCTCTAGCTATCTCCTTGCCTTGGGCATCGCATAACGCCACTGCTTCCGAGGCTTGGAATTCTCCTTCAACTTGGGTAATTCCAGCAGCGAGCAACGATTTCCCGCGATCGCGTATGGCTTGGACAGCGCCCTCATCTAAGTATAACCGTCCCACAGGAACCAAACTATAAGCGATCCATCGTTTCCGGGCACTTTCGGTACGGGGTTGGGGTTCAAAGTGCGTTCCCAGAAATTCTCCGGCCAGAATCCGATGAATATTATGGGGCTGATTGCCGTGAGTGATAACGGTTTTGACCCCAGCGCTGGTGGCAATGCGCGCCGCCGCTAGTTTGGTGACCATGCCCCCCGTTCCCCAGGGGGAACCGCTTTTTCCGGCTTGGGCTTGCAACTGTTCCAGTTGTTGGCGGCTGACCACTTGTTGAATGGGTTCCGCGTTGGGATCTTTTCTGGGATCTGCCGAATAAAGGCGTTCCACATCCGTCAAGATAAACAGATAATCGGCTTCCACTAAACTGGCGACTAACGCCGACAGGGTGTCATTGTCCCCAAATTTCAGTTCTTCCACTGCCACCGTATCGTTTTCGTTAACAATGGGAATAACGCCCAAATTCAACAATTCCTGAAACGTATTATAGATATTGACATAGGCATTGCGGTGAATCAGTTCTTGGCGCGTCAGCAAAATTTGCGCGATGGGTTGGCCTAAATTGGAAAATAAATCATCATAAGCCCGGATTAACCGTCCTTGCCCCACAGAAGCAACTGCTTGTTTCAAGGCGGTATTTTTCGGGCGCTCTTTTAAGCCCAGTCGTCCCCGTCCCACCCCTACAGCTCCTGAGGAAACCAGGATTACTTTATTATCATTAAATCGTAAATCAGTCAAAGTTTCCACCAACATGGCAATGGTGGAAATGGCCAATAAACCCGTTTGGGGTTGGGTGAGGCTAGAGGTGCCAATTTTGATAACAAGCGTTTGAGACATGGAGCATTCCAGAGCAGTTCCAAACAATTAGGGCAACTACCCTTGCCTGTGCCGGATAATTGCCCTAATTATCAAGGATTAAATATTTTTAGGGTCTTTATCTGCGCTGACCCCAATTGTATCGATTTTTATCGTTGCATATTCTGTTTGAGAAGAATTAATTTTTTTAGATTTTTTTAATGATTGCAAGGAGGGTTGGCAGCTTTCGCAGAAGCTTGATGTTTGTTTTTGAGACTGACTCCTAGCCAGCGGGAAATTTGTACTTCCAGACGGCGAATGGGATAGCTGCGTTCCACCACTGCCGGATCAACCATGGGTTCCACTAAAATAGTAAACATTTGCAAGCGATTGCCGGCTAAAACATCGGTAAAAACGCGATCGCCGACCATTGCAATTTCTTCCACCGGCAACTGCATCTCAGTGGCTGCTTGTCGCAAACTTTTCCGCGAGGGTTTACGGGCCCCTAAAATATAAGGCAGATTTAAGGACTCAGCAATTCCGCCAATGCGGCTTTCACTAAGATTGTTGCTCACTAACCAAATTTTCGTCACTTTGTGAATTTCCTCAATCCAATTAATCAATTCCTCAGAGGCTTGACGAGATTTTAAGGGAACCAATGTTTCATCCACATCCAGAATTAAACCGCGTAAATGATGCTGTTGGAGAATTTCAGCACTCAGATAAACCACCGGTTTTCCCAGCACTAAATTCGGTTGTAATAATTGCGTCCAATACATTTGAAATAAGTGATAATGGATAATGGATCATTCATCAAGAGAATATAAATCAATATAGTAGAGACATTCCGCCAAGAATATCTCTACTTCATTTCCAGGGAAAAAGCAATGGTATTAAGCGACACTGCATTCTTGAATTTGTGCCATCAGTTGCTCTTTTTCCCTTGCCGGTTCTAAACAGGTTAAGCCTTGGCAGACCAAGGCCACTGCTTGATTCGGCAAGGCGGTTTCCACTTGGTAAGCACAGGTGGGAAGATATTGCGCTATTAATTCTTGCAACTGTTGGGGCGTAGAACGGACTAAGGTTCCCTGTAAATACCAGTCTAAACCGGAAAATAATCCAGGACAGGCCTGGGGCGTTTTTTCCATGATACTGGTAAAGGCCTTGAGCGTTGTTTCGGCACTGGCAAGATAATCGGTTTGTTCCGTTAACAGATGCAAACGCACTAAATTCGCCACTGCAACCCCATTGGCAGAGGGAGTGGCATTGTCCATATAACTGCGTTCTCGAACAATAAGTTCATCGCTGCTGTCGCTGGGGGTATTGAAGTAGCCTCCGTCTTGGGGACTCCAGAGGTATTTGTCAAATTCCGCTTGTAATTGGGCGGCTTTGTCTAGCCAGGCGGTGTCCTCGGGATGACAGGTATAAATATCGAGGAGGGCTTTGATAAATAGGGCGTAATCTTCTGATTGTGCGGGAACTGTGGCGATTCCATTATAATTGAGCCGATAGAAACGGCCTTCCACCCACTGGTTTTCCCAAATAAAGTTAGCAGCCTTGACAGCACAATTCCAGTAGCTAATTTCCTCAAAAACGGCATATGCTCTGGCTAACCCGGAAATCATCAAACTATTCCAGGCAGTAATCATTTTGGTATCGGTGACAGGGGGAATGCGCCCTGCCCAATTGTGTTGTTTGGCTTCGCTATTGTTTCTTGCCGGGGGAAACAGATTCACTTGCGAAGAGGGATAGCCGTAACGGGCAGCAAAGAGTTTTTCCAGGGCTGTTTCGGCAGTGGGAGAAAGGTTGCCTGCGGCTTGGCGTTGCAACACATTGCTCCCTTCAAAATTCCCTGCTTCGGTTACAGTAAATTCCGACTGCAGGGCTTGCAATTCCTCTGAGGTGAGCAGCTGTTGCAAGGTTTGATAAGACCAGACATAAAACGCCCCTTCTTCCGGTTCTTCTGCTTGGGAACTGGTGAAGCTATCGGCATCTTGAGAGGCGTAGAAATAGCCTTCCGGGGCCGTCATTTCCCGTTTCAACCATTGTACCGTTTGCGCGATCGCGCGCTTAAAGGCCGGTTCGCGAACGCCGCTGCTCCATAAGTCAGCAAGATATTCTACAATCTGCCCGTTATCATAGAGCATTTTTTCAAAGTGGGGGACGGTCCAGGTGCTATCAACAGTGTAGCGATGAAAACCGCCGCCCACATGGTCATAAATGCCGCCGAGAGCTAAATCCGCCCCGCGTTGTTGGCTAACTTCCTTTGCATTATAGTTGGAATCATAGGAAAAGCGCGTGCCCCGCAGACTTAACTGGGCATGGGGAATCATGGGAAAGCTGGGGGGATTGCCCCGAGTGCCGGTAATGCCCACACCGGTTTCCACTCCTTGCAAAAGTAAGTTTTTGTTGAGTTCCGTATTAGAGGCGGGAAGGCTGGCTGAGCGTTCCAGCAACCCCATGACTTCACTTTTGAAGGAATTGAGTTTTTCCTTTTCTTGGTCGTAAAAGCGACGGACAGCTTTTAGGATTTCTAAGAAACCAGGGCGGCCAAATTTGGGTTCTAACGGGAAATAGGTGCCCCCATAAAACGGCACGCGATCGTCGGGGGTAAGGAAAATGTTGAGGGGCCAACCGCCTTGGCCAATCATCATCTGCAACGCCTGCATATAGATGCTATCAATATCGGGGCGTTCTTCGCGGTCAACTTTAATGGGCACAAAGTTTTGATTCATGTATTCTGCGACCGCTTCATCGGAAAAGGCTTCCCCTTCCATGACGGTACACCAATGACAACTGGAATAGCCCACCGACAAAAAAATCGGTTTATCTTCGGTTTTGGCTTTTTCTAGAGCTTCGGGGCACCAATACCACCAATCAATGGGATTTTCCGCGTGTTTGCGAAGATAGAGACTTTCGGCTTGCGCGAGACGGTTGGTCATAACTGTTGCTTTGAGTGCATCAATTTCAGTGTGGCACACTCAGCTTTGGGATAAACGCATCCACATGGGAAGTTGACGTTCTTCCCCGCGACTGATGCGATCCAGGGCAGCACTCATTTCTAAACGCACATCAAATTCCCCTTCCTGATCCTTGGCGGTTTCCAAAGGCGCGATCGCGCTGTCATCGCCGGTTTCGTATAAAAAGCGCGCCGCCCGCCAACGCATAAGTTTCGAGGGATCTTGCAGGGCTTGACACATGGTGGGAATGCCTTGGGGATCGCCTAAATCGCTTAAGGAATCGCCTGCGGTGCGGCGGACAATCACCGAGGGATCATGCAATACCGCTTGACTCAAAGGTTCCACCGCTTGGCTGGTTTCACTTGCCCCTAATAAGGCACTTGCCCAGCGGCGAATGGTGGAACGATTATCATTGAGGGCATCCACCACTGCCGGAAATGTTTCATCATTGATTTCCAGTTTTTGAATGGCTTTGAGACGATCTTTCCAATGATCACTGTACTTGAGTTGCTCAAGCAACGCTGCTGTTTCTGTTGTTTGTTGGGTTGCGGTTTCGGTTTGATTTCCTTCTTTCGCTTTTTTCTCGATTTCTTGCAAGTCTGCCTCGTCAATAAGACTGGCAACTTCTTCCGCTACCATGTTCGCCACTTCTTCCGGTTCCCCATACCGGGAAGCGTAGGGTTCCCAGTGACGTTCCATGACATAATTGGCCCCAGTGGCTTCTACTACCCGTTGCATGGCCTCATTAAACCGATCCGGCATGGCAACCCGTTTTTGCGCATCCTCGCCAATGGCGCGCACTTGCGTGGGAATGCCCCGGAAGTATAGCACTGCCAGTTCCACTTCCCCAAGATTCTTGCTGCTTTCCTCCTCAGAACTGGTATCTGGCTGGGATTGGGAAAGCAATTCCGTGTCGGCATTGTCAGCAACGCCTAGAATTTTCGCTGCTTGGGAGAGAATCGGTTCCCAGTCTGCCTGGGATTGACGAATTAGTGCCACAAAATTGCTGCTGAGGAAGGCTTCCCGCACACCGTCAATGTCAACCAGTTGCGCGATTGCCTCTGGCACTGAGCTTCGCTCAATCGCGCTTGGGGCTTGTTGGGAAGTTTCTCTTGGTTTCAGGGTAAGGGGTTTATCTGCAATGGCTTCATCGAGGTTGAGTTTCATGCAGTGGGGGTTTGGGGTGGTTTCGAGAGAAGAAAGTTTCATCACTGCCTGCAAAGAATGCGTCAGTTTCAGTGTGGCATAGGAGATATAGCAATCCTAAAAAAAGATGAGAGAAAGCCTCGTAATCATCTGTGAGAGTGTCAAATATCTGTCCGTCAGCATACTTATGCAAAATACTAGAGATTAGCGTTTGGTAAGCAATTCCTTCTGTGACATACTCCCGTCGTTCATCCTACGGATAGAACGCGGGCTTCTCCATCTCGTTTCCGAGACTTCGCGTTTTTTAGTGAGGCGATGCCCAACCCCACTTTCTTAATTAAAATGCCTGAGTTCACATCCCTTTGGAGTTCCATTCCACAATAA
>PXPI01000104.1 GCA_003021905.1 Cyanobacteria bacterium SW_9_44_58
AAGTAGCGTCGGGCAGACGCGAAAAAAGCTCACCGAGGGGAAAGAGGAGGGGCTGTGTGCGGAATTCATTTCCGCACCTTGTAAGCCCCGTTACGGGGACGAAGCTCCGGCTTTGTCTAGTCTCTCCCTCCATGGAGGATAGAGCTAGACAGTCTCTCTTAAAACTGGCATTAGAACCAGAATGGGAGGCTAAGTTCGAGCCGAATAGCTATCTTTTTTCAACAAACCTTTTTTAGAAAAATTAACGATAACGAGATAAGTCTGTTAAGTTTTGATGGATCAATCCCACTAAGCCCACCAATAGTATTCCTAAGGACGTTAAAACATAAAAGATAGCTAAACCAGTTCCTGATGTTGTCCCGAATATTCCTCCCACTATCGCAACTAAGAATCCTCCCGGTTCCATAGCTGGTTTAAAGAAATTGTCTGCTAATAAGCCTGATAGCAATTTAACGACAATGGAAATCCCTTGTTTGGTTAAGGAAAGAGCGGCAAATACTTGTCCCTGAAATGGGGAAGACACTTTATTGAGGATAATCGTAGTTTGGGAACTTTCAATTAGGGGAAAGTTGAGGGAGGAAACAAATTGCGCTGGAAACCAAACCAGGACACTTTGACCAAAGCCAAAACCAGTTTTACTAATTCCTGCACCGATAAACCCAAATAGAAGCCCACGCATGGGGGAACGAAAACCGCCCCAAGTTGAGAGAATTACAGCACCAATTACTCCGCCTAATCCCGCAGCGGTCGCGATCGCGCCCAGAACTTCGGTATTATTGTCGGTATAACTGAGAATCATGGGTGTAACAAGAGGCGCACCGAGATCATGACAGAAGGTAAATAAGCCTACCCAAACGAAAAACCAAAGCAGTCCTGCTTGGGTAAAGGCATGACGAAAACCAAAACTAAAACGAGACCAAAAATTCGGTGCAGGTGGTTGTTCGCTGGTGCTAGGTTGAGGAATTTTTACCAGAATCACGGTTAAAATCCCAACCAGAAATGTCCCGAAGTCAATGATAGCCATCCCAGTGAGTCCTAAATAGGGATAGAGAAACCCGGCTAAAGCCGGAGCGACAATCATCGAACCATAATGGAGACTGGAGTTTAAGCTTGTGGCTCGTGTATAATTTTGAGGCGCAACCAGTTGAGATAAAGAAGCATCATAAGCTAACTCCTGCAATTGCCCAAAAACTTTAATCACCGCCCCAATGAGATAAACATGCCAAACCGCAAGCAAATTGCTGACAGATAAAATAACAACCGCCACCGTGGCTAACATCGCCATAGTATCTCCCAAAATCATTAACCGTTTGCGAGAGTAGCGGTCAACAATTATTCCTGTTAATGGGGTCAAAAAAAGAGCGGGAAGTTGGGAAAAAATGCTAACCAAGGCGAGGGCAGTTACTTGTTCTGTCAATTCCCAAGCCCAAACCCCCACAGCAAAATTAATGAGATAAGTGCCAAAGGTAGAAACCAGTTGCCCAAACCAAATAATCAGGAATGTTCGCACAATAGTTCTTCCTTTAGTTAGCAGGGAATTGCTGTTGGAGTTGCGTGAAAATTTGTTCAGCCGCTAAAGGTCCCCGAATGCGACTCCAAAGTTGATAATCGACAAAGTAAACGTTATTTGCCTTTCACGCAGGTAATGATTGCAGTAAGGGATGGTCTTGCCATTGCTGCTCCATGGCTTCTACTGCGGTGTAACCGCTAGCCATAACAATGATGAGATCAGGCTTTAGGTTGGGCAAGGTCTCTAAACCAATAGGAATTTCTCCATATTGAGGTGTTTTTCCTTTTGGCAATACCAGTTCCCATCCCAACTGCTTTAATAAAGTTCCGGGAAAGGTTTCTCCCGTAAATACGCTCATTTGATTTAATCCGGACATCGCCAGCAATAAGACACGCGGATGCTTTTGCCTAATGGGTTTGAGTTGTTCTTTGGTTTGGGTTAACCGTTGTTGATGTTGCTTAATGACTTGTTGGGCTTTTTGTTCTTGATTCAGCAATTGCTCTAAAAGGGTTAATTCTCGTTGCCAGGAATATTGGGTTTGATACGCTTCCCAATTTTGTCGCGGGAAAACGGTGGGGGCAATTTGGGAAAGTTTGGGATGCAATTGTCCGCTCACCCCATGTCCGACAATGAGATCGGGATTGAGTTGGGTAATTGCTTCTAACGAGGGTTGCTCACGGGTTCCGATATTGACGGGGGGTTCCGTGAGATATTTCCCTAAATAGCGAATATTGTCTAGGGATTGTCCCGCGTTTCCCGAAGCAACATAACGGGGTTGGGCATAGCCGATTGGGCTAACCTCTAAAGCAAGCAATAAGTCTAAAACATGGGAATCGAGGGCAACGACTCGCTCTGGGGGATCACAAACTTCGGTTTTGCCCAAAGCATAAGAAATGCTTTCACAGTCTTTGTTATCTGTCTTCGTTGCCTTGGGAGTAGGAGAGGTTTGACAAGCAGTGAGTAAGAAAACCAAACCCACTGCATAAATTGTGAACAAGTAAGACTTCATCTTTAATTCCTGTTACCAGTCGTATTGATACTGTAGGGTAAAGGTACGTCCGCGACCTGCTTTGTTTCGTTGTTCGGAAGAACCGCCGGAGAGTTGAGAATCCACTGGGAAAAACTGTTCATCGAGTAGGTTTTCAATTCCCAGTTGTAAAGTTCCCCCTCCGAACTTAATACTGCTGATGTAATCGAGGATGATGTACCCATCAACCGGAACCGGATCACTAGGGTTGGGGCGATCAGCGGCAAGATCGCGATCGCCGAGTGCAAATAATTGCAAACGATTGCGCCACCCCGGTAATGTCTGATTTTCCACATAAGCGGTAAGTTTAATCGGCGGAATCCGAGAACTGTTCAGGGGTCGTTCAAAATCACCATCATCATCGCTATCGCTTTCACCGCCTAACCAAGTTAAGCCCCCTCCCAATTGCCAATTAGAATTCGCTTGCCAATCTACGGTTGCTTCTAAGCCAAAAATCCGAGTCGGCAGACGTTGTACTTCAGATAAACCGGTGTCACTGTCTGGTGAAGGAGGAAGAACTTCTACCCCTAAATCTGAATTATTGAAAAACCCGACTAAAGAGGCTTGAACCGAATCCCAATTCCCTCGTACTCCAATTTCATAGTTATCCACCACTTGTGGTTGGACATCAATGACATCTTCACTAATGTTGCGAACACTGCCGGGAGAGCGGAGAAAACGTCCAAAATCCGGAGCGGAAAAGCCTTGGGAAAAGCTGGCAAAAACGTTAACCGTATCTGTAATATCAAAAACGGTGCCAATATTAAAGGTGACATCATCAAAATCCACCTCTCCCCCTTGCACAGAAAGGGGATTTCCGATGCGGAACGCCTCAACAGTATAGTCATCAACACTCATATTAAACCGTTCGTAGCGCAATCCACCGCGCAAGGTCACGCGATCGCTGACATCCCATTCTCCTTGGGCAAACAACCCAAACGTATTGAAATCATACGGGGGGATAAAGGTTACTTCATCCACTTTCCGAACCGTGCCATCATCGAGAAAGGCAGACTCATCAAACCGTTCAAACGGCTGTGCAATCGCTTCATCTGTATAGTCTAATCCCCAGAGAACACTTGCTTGTTCTGAAATGGGAGTATCCACTTGTAATCGCGTTCCCCACTGTTCCTTTTCGTTACGCCCCCGCGCAATGGTTTCATTGAATGGACGAAAATCTTGGGCATCAAAAATATTCTGGTTATCTCGATAAAATAGTTGGGCTTGCAGTTCACTATTGAGCAAGTCATCGTGATTATATTGCAATGAAATGGCAGTATTAATGTTTTGCGGTTCATCAGCATCCACATAATCCCGAGGTTGTTCCACAGCAACCGCTTTTTGAATCCCCGGTTCTGGGTTCGCCATGCTGGCAATGGGAACATTTTGATTATCCTCAAAATGGTTGACTGTCAGTTGCAGTCGTTGCTGGGAATTGAAATCAATACCGACTTTCCCCAAAAAGTTGAGCTTTTCGCTATTGGAATTAGCTTGCGCCCCTTGTAAGTCACTGGAAATGGGATCGCCTTCGGCATCAAAAAAAGTGCCAGTAAAGGTACGGGAAAGATTGAGGGTAACATCAAAGTTTTCTTGATTCCAAAAGAGGGATTGTCTTTGGGTGTTGCCAATACTATCCTCATCTAAATCCCCTAATGCGCCAGTAATTCCTAATTCTGTAGAAGCACTAAAGTCCTCTTCTCCTGCGCCACGAGTAATAATGTTAATCACCCCACCTGTTGCGCCATCCCCATAAATGGCAGTGGGACCGCGTAAGACTTCAATTTTTTCAATGGCTGAGGGGGCAATACTGCGTAAATCACGAGCTTGAACGGTGGATAAGTTGGAACGGACGAGAACCCCATCAATTAAAACTTGTGCTGTCCGACCGCGAAGAAAGTTTCCGGGGTCATTTTGTTGATTCGGCGGGGCAACTCCCGGCACTTGCTTTAAAATATCTTGTAAATCTTGGGAAAGATTGGCTTGTTCCTCAATGTCTTCCCGATTCAGGACAGAAATGGAACGGGGAATATCTTGGGGATCTTCTTCGGTACGAGTAGCGGTAACAACTAACTCAATGGGTTCTTGTTGCGTGGTTGGGGAGGGTTGGGGAGTAGGTCTCGGCGACTCGGGCGTATCTTGCGCGGTAGTTTCTTGGGGCGGATTAACCGCAACTTGGATATTGCCATTACTGGTTATATTTACTTCAGGGGACTGATTAGTGCCAATAATTTCAACGCGAATGCTATTACTGTAGCGTTGACTTACCTGAATTTTCTCAATGTTGGGAACAGGGTTATTGCTTTCGTAGGCTTCCCCTTGTAACTGAGTGTTGACAATATCAATTGCTAAAGTGTTGCCATAACGGGTGGTAAAAGTCTGGGGGTTACGGTCTCCCGAGGTTTCTAAAATCAGGTTAAACCCACTGCTGGTAGGTTCAAGGGTAATGTTTTGAATTTCAATGGTTTGGGCTTGTACCGGTTGGGCAATACAAATACCACTGAATAATGCCAAAATTAACTGCGATCGTTGCATACTTTTTCCTCACACACCTATCGGATGTCCGATTAATAATAATGACTTTCAATTACCTTAAAAAATAATTGGGTCTTGTGCGAGAGGAAACTTTGCCCAAAACGGAATTTCTTTTGCCTCAAACGGAAATTTTATTTTGGCGATAACAACGAGGGGTGATACCAAAAGTTTGCTTAAAGGCATTGCAAAACCGACTTTGGCTTTTGTACCCCACAGCTTTAGCTACTTGTTGAATATTGAATTGTGAATCGCTGAGGAGAATGCGGGCTTGTTCTAAACGCCGATCGCGCAGATAGCGAAAGGGCGTGGTTTGTAAGCATTCATGGAATCCCTGTTTGAGAGTACAATGATTGAGTCCTACCATGTGAGCTAATTCTGGTACAGAGGGCGGATGAGTTAAATTCTGCTCTAAAATGGCTCTTGCCTCATAAACGCGATCGCGATCATCCTTTTTGAGAGGAGAAATCGTTTTTTTCTTAGGCTCAAAATCCCGCCATTGTTCCAGTTGTAGGGCAATCAGTTCTAAACATTTACTTTCTTCTAGGTAAA
The DNA here is from genome assembly GCA_003021905.1 of Cyanobacteria bacterium SW_9_44_58. Taxonomy (GTDB): domain Bacteria; phylum Cyanobacteriota; class Cyanobacteriia; order Cyanobacteriales; family Rubidibacteraceae; genus Halothece. The sequence goes on from PXPI01000104.1 coordinate 5,619, forward strand.
AGGCTTGCGTTGTTCCCTGATAGGGGCAATATAACAACTGTTCTAAGGCTAGTTGCATGGCTGGGGTAATTTTGCCCAATAAGTGAAATGGTTCTGTTTTATTCGTTTCAAGATGTTGTAGCGATCGCGGTAAATTAGGCGTGTGTAGCAAATCAGTTAATAATTGCGACGACTCAAGGTGAATATCTACTTGCAACCGTCGCTGGCGCGATCGCTGTTGATAATAGGTTTCAGGACATCCCCAGCCGCAAAAACTCTCTCCTGAAGAGCGATGAAAGCGATCTCCCGACAAATGACCCGATAACTGAAATCCCAATTCTAAGCCTTCTGCCAAGGGATCTAAGGTAACGGTGACATCTTGATTAAACCAATAGTCATGAATTAATAAAGAAATATCCCGTAACTGATACCATTGCTTAAACCCCTTTCCCAATTGTGGCGGACAAACTTCTAGATTTGATTCCGAGTGAGAATTGGCATCCTGCCAAAGTTGACAATAATCAAGTTCTGAGAGAATAATATGCTGACTCATAATATTAATTTATTATGAAGTGTTTTCCTGTTTTAATGCAAAATTATAGCAATAAATCGTCCATCGGATAGGAGTTGTAATTTGGTTTATCAGGATACTAATAAGGAAGACTGGAGCTGCTCGATCGCGCTATCGTAAAGAAAGATGAAGTCATAACAACGGGAAAAACCTCATGACCACAACCACCACTAAGCCGAATCCGCTGCTTATTGGAGAAGGATTGCCGCCTTTCCCTGAAATTGAACCGCATCATGTTGTCAGCGGCATCCAACAACTCTTAGCCGAACTGGAGGAAGAACTTACTCGCCTAGAAGCCACAGTGACGCCTACCTGGGAGGGCGTTGTCGAACCCCTAACCGCCATTGAAGAACGCTTGGATTGGAGTTGGGGAATTGTTAACCATCTCATGGGGGTAAAAAATAGCACCCAACTGCGGGAAGCTTACGAAACGGTTCAACCGGAAGTTGTTAAATTTATCAACAAGCTGAATCAAAGCAAACCCATCTACGATGCCTTTAAAACCCTCCGCAACAGCGACCGATGGCATCATCTGGACTCAGCCCAGAAGCGCATTGTGGACTCCTTGTTACAAGATGCTGAATTGTCAGGAGTGGGATTAGAAGGAGAAAGCAAAGAACGCTTTAATGCCATTCAACTGGAATTGGCAGACCTCTCCACGCAATTTTCCAATAATGTGCTTGATGCCACCAAGGCGTTTCAGCTGAAACTTACCACGCCCGAGGAAGTAGCCGGATTGCCCCAAAGCGCCCTGAACTTGGCAGCGCAAACGGCCCGTCAAGAGGGAGAAGAAGAGGCTACAGCCGAAAACGGTCCCTGGGTGATTACCCTTGATATGCCCAGTTTGCTTCCTTTCCTGAAACATAGCCAACGGCGAGACTTGCGAGAAAACGTTTATCGGGCATTTATTACCCGTGCTTCCAGCGGAGAATTTGACAACAAGCCTATTATTCGGCGTATTCTGCAGTTGCGGAAGGAAAAAGCCTATCTGCTCGGGTTTGAAAACTATGCGCAGTTGAGTTTAACCCGGAAAATGGCGCCCAGTGTGGAAGCAGTGGAAACCTTACTGGAAGAGTTGCGTCAAGTGAGTTATGATGCGGCCGTTTCCGAACATGAAGAACTGAAAGCCTTTGCCAAAAGCAAGGGCGCCCCGGAAGGGGATGACCTGAAACATTGGGATATTCACTATTGGGCAGAACGGCAACGGGAAGAGAAATTCGACTTCAATGCGGAAGCGTTGCGTCCCTATTTTCCCCTCTCGCAAGTTTTAGATGCGCTGTTTGGGATTACGCAGCAGTTGTTTGGCGTTACCATTACTGCTGCCGATGGAGAAGCCCCGGTTTGGCACGAAGATGTCCGGTATTTCCGCATCCAAGATGCCCAAGGAAACGCGATCGCGCATTTTTATCTTGATCCCTATTCTCGCCCGGAAGAAAAACGCGGCGGCGCTTGGATGGATGAATGTATTAATCGGGCTAAGGTCAAAGACGAAACCGGCAACGTGAAAACCCGATTGCCGGTAGCGTATCTCAACTGCAACCAAACGCCTCCCATTGAAGGGCAACCCAGCTTAATGACCTTGTGCGATTCGTTTTTTGTGAAATCGCAGGATTTCCCACGAAATCCGAAGTATAAGCAGGAGCTTGGTTAGAACCCCACAGGGGTACAGAACCTTGACAACTTGATATCCATGTTGGTGAGAATCGA
>PXPI01000105.1 GCA_003021905.1 Cyanobacteria bacterium SW_9_44_58
CTTACAAAGATTTAGTTGATGCGATTACAGAGGCAATGCTAAAAGTAACTAATCAAGATATTCGGAATTGGTTTACTCACTGTTGTTACTGTACCTCATAAATTCGAGAATTGCTATATAAATCAATGAAAAAATTACATTTATTTTCTGTAAGCGCTTGGTCTAGTTCAGCTAGTTTATCCTGTATCTCTGGGCAGTAATATGCGATATAGCGAGATAGCGGATCTTTGCAATGGTCTGGTCCTTCACACCAAATCAATCTTCCTAATCGAAAGTAAAAAAGCCACCTAGATCCGCTTTCTGATTCAAATTGCCACTGCCCAGTATAAAGATTTTTTCTAAACTCATTATTATGGAGTTTCAGATGATATGTTTTCGTAATCATGTTGATTACCTCTCTTCAGGTATTGACCGGCTTATTATTGGAATAATAATGAATAAGGGTTGCCAATAATGTATAAAGTCACACCAACAGAGAGCATGGAAACAAAAAGTACCTGAAAAACTGAAAATCTTTCAGCGTTAACCATGGAGAGAAATTTTCCGAATAATTTCGCTGGTGGAGGTAGGAACTTCTACAGCTACAAATTGAATCTCCCCGCCATAACTGTGAACAGTTTTTGCTTCTGGTAAATTTTCTAGGGTGTAGTCTCCCCCTTTGGCATAAATATCCGGTTTAAAAGCGTTAATGAGTTCAGTAGCTGTGGTTTCGGGAAAAATAACGACAGCATCGACGACAGTTAACGCCGATAGGACTTCTGCCCGTTGTTGTTCAGGAAAAATAGGACGAAGCGGACAACCCGGTTTCTGAGGCTTAATCCGTTGCACTGAGCGATCGCTGTTAACTCCCACGACTAACATTTTCCCCAAGGCTTTTGCTGTTTTTAAGTAGCGGACATGGCCCACATGCAATAAATCAAAACAACCATTGGTTAAAACTAAGGGGCGCCATTGTTCTGGATTGCGCTGAATTTCAGTTTGCAGTTGGCTTACAGAATATACCATTTTTCTATTGACGCTCCAACGGTCGTAGCAGGCACCTCCCTAAACGGGAGGTGTAATCTGCGACCTCTTCTTCTCTCTCAGTGAAGACGACAGTTAACATAACTTAATATAATATACAATTACTATCATAAACTGGTCGTCGTAATCTAAGGAAGGAATCATCATGCTGTTTTCCATTGCAACACAGGATTTGGGACAACAAACTTTAAATCGCATTGCCGAATTTGCCCTTGCTACGCAACTCGATGAATCAGAAAAACTCAATGTTGATATCAAAACCGATCCCAGTTTACTGGCTAAAGGCAAATTAGAATCGCTAACCATTGATGGCAAAGGGTTAGTGATGCAAAAAGATTTGCGGATGCAGAAAATGCTGATTAATCTGGAAAATATTGCGGTTAGTCCGATGAAAGCCTTAATGGGCAACATTGAGTTAACAGAAACCAGTACTGGCCAAGCGCAAATTCTTCTTACTGATGGGGATATTAACCGCGCTTTTAATTCCGAGGCGTTGCAAGCCCAAATGCAAAATTTACAGATGCAGGTTGATAACCAGGCAGTGACATTAAATGTTTTAGGTGTGGAATGTCAGCTGTTAGAACAAGGCAGCGTCAGCATTGATGCGAAAATTAAAATTCAGGAAACCGGAGAAGTTAAGCAAACGTCTTTTACGACTGTTCCTCGCGTTAGCGATGGGGGAAGAGGCGTTTCTTTAGATAATGTTAGTTATGCCCAAGGCAAGGAATTATCCCCGGAGTTAACTGCTGCTTTGTTGGATAAAGCCCGCAATATTTTGAACTTGAATAATTTTGAAATGGAAGGCATTTCTTTGGGAATTAATCAGTTAGCCGTGCGAAAAGGAGAATTGAAACTCTGCGCGATCGCGCAAATTACGAAATTTCCCAACGCTTAAACATGCAAAAACTCTCGGTTACAGTTAAACCCAATTCCAAACATCAAACAATTGAAACTGGAGAAGACGGCAAGTTGATAATTCGCCTCCAGTCTCCTCCTGCAGAGGGAAAAGCCAATGCCGAATTAATTAAACTGTTAGCAAAAATCTATGGAGTAAAAAAGTCTCAGGTTCGGATCAAATCAGGCTTATCTTCTAAAATGAAACAGATTGAAATTGATGAATCGGTGAATGTTAAAAAGTGAGCATTTAATTCATCGCCAAAATGGGGAAAGTATTATTCCCAAACAACTGTTAGTGGAAGAAAATAACGGTGCTGTTGATTTAGCCCAGCAACTAATTTGCTGTTTTCAAAATCATGTGGGAAAAGCCCAAAAAGATCTCGATCGCGCCCTGTACGAATTAGAAGGAGATAGTACCGATTATCGCATTCAACGGGGCTTAGCCCATCTGCTAAAAAACCATTTTGCCACCTTTGAAATTATAAGTCCTCTGGAACCGCAAGAACTGCGCGATCGCGCTTTCAGCAAAGCCGCTTATACGACACCCACGCCCCACAACCGTCAGCTTACCCTGGAACAATTGGCAACGGAACTTAGCGAGGAACTCAATCGCCCAATTATCGTCTCTAATATCGAACAAGGACTTTACGCCGACCTGCAAGAAAATCGAGTTCTCACCGACTTTCAAGCCCCCGCACCGGAAACGCTGTTACATCGCTACAATCTTGCGCAAGTGCAAGGGATTCTCTATCGCGCCACCTACATTCAAATTAATGCCCATCGCAATGTTCCAGGGGAATATAAACTCCTATTCCGCTATTTAAAACTCTTTCAATTAATAGCTTATATTGAGGGGGATGCGGACCACGGTTTTACCATTACCATTGATGGACCTGCCAGTGTGTTTAAATCTAGCACTCGCTACGGATTAGCCTTAGCAAAACTGTTGCCTGCCCTCCTCCACGTTAGCCGTTGGGATTTGAAAGTCGTTATCGAGACGCGCGATCGTTACAGTAAAGCCGTGCGACAAGGGCGATTCAGCCTTGATAGCAATTGCGGTCTCATTAGCCATTACCCCCCAGGGAAACCCTACGACAGTATGCTGGAACAATCGTTTGCCAAACGATGGAAAAAAGAAAAAACGGCGTGGAAATTGGAGAGAGAAGTGGATTTAATTCCCATTCCCGGCAGCGTCATTATTCCTGACTTTCGCCTAGTGCATCCCAACGGAGAGGAGTTTCTCTTAGAAATTGTCGGTTATTGGCGACCGGAGTATCTCAGGAAAAAGTTCTATCAACTGCGTCGTGCCCAAGTAGATAATTTGATTTTAGCCGTATCAGAACGTCTCAATTTAGACAAAGCAGGGGTTAACTTTCAGAATGTACCTGCCAAACTCGTATGGTTTAAGGATAAATTATCTCCGAAGGCTGTCTTAGCCGTTTTAGCCAATGATTAATATAATCATAAATTGTTACAATTTTTAACGGCAACCTTGACGAGAGAGGACAATTATGGAACTACCGGAATCTGTTAAAGTGTGGTCCCAATTTTTTCATCCTGCTTTTATGTGGATTTTATTGGGAACTTCAGTTTATACCCTATATTTAGGAATCCAATTTCGGCGTGCTCGTACCGGTAACGCAGAAGAAGAAGTGAAGAATAAGAAGGGAAAACTAAGAGAAAAACACTATAGTATTAGTTCAATTTTATTAGCATTTGTTATCATCGGCAACTTAGGCGGAATGGCAGTTACCTATATCAATAATGGGAAACTGTTTGTCGGTCCTCATCTGTTAGTTGGTTTAAGCATCCTTGCCCTAATTGCTACTTCTGCAGCGTTAGTTCCTTGGATGACAAAAGGCAATAACTTAGCGCGCAATGCCCATATTGTACTTAATGTTGCTGTTTTAGGATTATTTAGTTGGCAAGCATTTACTGGAATGCAAATTCTTTTCAAAATTATTGGCAGTTTAACGGGGGGTGAATCGGCCTAGCATTTTCAATTAATGTCGGGGGTTTAACTCTTAGAGCTAAACCTAGATAAAAGTCTAAAAGGGAATCCTCTCGCCTTTAGGCAGAAGAGGCTCAACAACGGTCTAGCAGGCACCTCCCGTTTAGGGAGGTGTAATCTGCGACCAAAAGCGATGAAGGCACTGCCAAATTCAATCGCCGAATTAACGGCAAACTCACTAACCTGAGCAGGGAACTGCAAGTTATAATGGGAAGGTAAATCGTAAAAATTAGTTGCCCTAATCAGAAAAAATCAGGGAATTTCTCTCTTTTACCTTAAATTCTGATTAAAACGGAGTTTTTTAAAGTTATGACCCCTTCCCAACAGCGGATTATCCCGACCGAACTGAGAAACGAAATGTCTCAATGTTATCTGGAATACGCCATGAGCGTCATTGTGGGTCGGGCGTTGCCAGATGCGCGGGATGGTCTCAAACCGGTGCACCGACGCATTTTATATGCCATGTATGAACTGGGACTCACTGCGGATCGTCCCTTTCGCAAATGCGCCCGTGTCGTTGGGGAGGTGTTAGGGAAATATCATCCCCATGGCGATACGGCCGTTTATGATGCCTTGGTGCGCATGGCGCAAGACTTCTCCATGCGTGAACCGTTGGTCAATGGCCATGGCAACTTTGGTTCCATTGACAATGATCCGCCGGCGGCAATGCGTTATACAGAATGTCGCCTCCAGGCTTTGGCAACGGATGCCTTATTGCAAGATATAGAATCAGAAACAGTTGATTTTATCGACAACTTCGATGGATCGCAACAAGAACCATTAGTTCTTCCCTCTCGGGTGCCCCAATTGCTACTCAATGGTTCCTCTGGTATTGCTGTGGGCATGGCCACCAATATTCCCCCTCATAATTTAGGAGAATTAGTGGACGGCGCGATCGCGCTGATTCACAATCCCAATCTGACGACCACAGACCTAATGCACTATATCCCCGCTCCCGATTTTCCCACAGGGGGACAAATTTTAGGACGCAGCGGCATTAAATCCGCTTACGCTGAGGGAAGAGGTTCCATCACCATGCGGGGTGTCGCTGACATTGAAACCTTGTCGCAACGGGGGCGACAGGATAAAGAAGCCATTGTGATTACAGAGTTGCCCTATCAAAGCAACAAAGCCACCCTCGTGGAGAAAATCGCGGAACTGGTCAACGATAAGAAAATTGAGGGAATTTCCGATATCCGGGATGAAAGCGATCGCGAAGGGATGCGCATTGTTATTGAACTGCGCAAAGATGCTTATCCCCGTGTCGTTCTCAACAATCTCTACAAACAAACGCCCCTGCAAGTCAATTTTGGGGCAAATATGTTGGCCCTGGTGGAAGGAGAACCGCAGCATCTCAACCTGAAAAAGTTCCTGGAAATCTTCATTGAATTTCGGGTAGAAACCATCACCCGTCGCACCAACTACCTCTTACGAAAAGCCCAAGAACGGGATCATCTCCTCCAGGGATTGCTCATTGCCCTAGAAGATATTGAAGCCGTGATTCGCATCATTCGCGGCGCAGCGGATACCGCAACGGCAAAAGGCAATCTCATTGAACACTTTGGCCTTTCTGAGGTGCAAGCAGATGCCATTCTCCAGATGCAACTGCGACGCCTCACCGCCTTGGAAGCAGAGAAAATTCAAGCGGAACACGAAGATTTATTAGCCAAAATCAGCGACTACCAGGATATTTTAGCCCGACGGGAACGCATTGAACAAATTATTGAAACAGAACTGATCCAAATTCAAGAAAAATATGCCACCCCCCGTCGCACCGCTATTGAAAGTTCCGATGGAGAACTTGAGGATCTGGATTTAATTGCCAATGAACAAGCCGTTATTCTCCTCACGGAACAGAGCTATATCAAACGGATGCCCGTGAACACCTTTGGATCGCAAAATCGGGCGACCCGAGGCAAAGCCGCCGCCAAAATGAAAGAAGATGATGAAGTTGAACATTTCATTAGCTGCTGCGATCACGATCATCTCTTATTCTTCAGCGATCGCGGGGTGGTGTATGCCCTGAAGGCGTATCAAGTGCCCATTGGATCCCGCACAGCAAGAGGAACGCCGTTGCTGCAGATGTTGCCCATTAGCCAAGAAGAAAAGATTACGACCGTCTTAGCGGTGCGGGAATTTACCGAAGACGATTATTTAATTATGCTCACCCAACAGGGAAATATCAAGAAAACTTCCCTGTCCGCCTTTAGCAACATTCGCACCAATGGTTTAATTGCCATTTCCTTGGCAGAAGGCGATCAACTACGCTGGGTTCGGCTTGCCAAAGAAAGCGACAGTATCATTATTGGATCTCGCAACGGCATGGCCATTCATTTCCGCGCCAGCCATGAACAATTGCGTCCCCTGGGACGGGCAACGCGGGGTGTTAAAGCCATGAGACTCAAACCCGATGATGAGTTGATTAGCATGGATATTCTCCCTGCCCAGGTGATTGCCGATATGAAAGAAAATAGCGAGGAAGCGGAAACTGTCGAGGAACCCGCCCAAACGGAAACTTTGTGGATTTTAGCCATTACCCGGGGGGGTTACGGAAAACGGGTGCCCATTACGCAATTCCGGTTGCAAAATCGCGCCGGAAAAGGCTTAAGCGCCATGAAATTCCGTAAACAAGACTGTTTAGCAGCTTTAAAAGTAGCCCATGAAGGGGAAGAGTTGATGCTAATCACCAATCGCGGCATTATTATCCGTCAAGGCACTGATGCCATCCCAAGACAATCTCGGCAAGCCACTGGGGTGCGGGTGCAACGATTGGACGAAGAAGACGCGATCGCGGCGGTTGCTTTAGTTCCCCCAGCAGAGGAGGAAGCGGAAGCGGAAAAAGAAGCAGTTGCCAGTGAGGGAGACAATTAACTCTTAACAGTTAACGTCCGTAAGCGATTGATGGCAGCGGCTAATTCAAAGCGGCGGAAATAAGTCAAATCGCCTTGGGGAGAAGGGGTAATGACATCCAATCCTTTTTTTGCCATGTCTTCCTGGATTAAATCTAAAATTTCAGGCAGGGTGCGCTGGCCATCAACATACTGTTTCTTAGCATAAACAATGGCAGCCGCGATCGCGCGCAGTTGTCCCTGATCCACTAATTGTTCCACCGCCGCTAAATCGATTTCCTCACTGCCGAAGGAGACTTCATCGTCATCTCGGACTTTGACATTCACGTCTTTTTTGCCGCGGCTGGGATCGATACTCTTGGCTAGCGGAATACGGGGTGTAATTGTCCCAAACGTCTCTCCCCCTTCAATACTGCGTTCGGTGCGATTTTCCTGCGCGATCGCTTTGGCTTTCTCTGTCACTTCATAGGGTCGGTAATTTTCCATGGCAATGACCGTATCGGCCATATCGAAATAGTCGCCGCTGCCGCCCATAACCAGAACTGTCGAAACGTGATAGTCCTGATAAAGCTGTTGGATTTTATCAATAAAGGGCGTGATCGGTTCTTTATCTTTGCTAATCAATTGCTGCATCCGATGATCGCGGATCATGAAATTGGTTGCCGTAGTATCCTCATCCACCAATAAAACATTTGCCCCTGCTTCTAAGGCTTCCACAATATTCGCCGCCTGGGAGGTACTGCCGCTGGCATTGGGACTGGAAAAATCAGTAGTAGATCGCCCTTGCGGCAACTGATTAATAAAGGGAGAAATATCCACGCCAACAACATTTCTGCCGTCTTCAGCCCGAATTTTGACTGCATCAAGGTTCGTAACTGCCAATTCCCGTCCCTCATTGGGCAAATGATTATAAATTCCCAATTCCAGCGCTTGCAATAGGGTTGACTTGCCGTGATAACCGCCGCCGACAATTAAGGTAATGCCTTCGGGAATGCCCATGCCTTCGACAGTCCCGCGATTGGGGCAATCAAAACTCACTTGCAACTCTGGCGGCGACTGAAAAGAAACAACGTTGGGATCATCCAAGGGGCGATCATCGACCCCACTGCGACGGGGTAAAATTGCCCCATTGGGCACAAATGCCACTAAATTTCGCTCCGGCAGCTGATCGCGCAACCAGTCCGCATCCTCCACGGTTTCCACATGCTGACGAATCGCTTTGGGACTTAAAGACTGATAAATTAGGGCTTGATCCACAATTTCCGGGATATCCTCACATAACAGTTCCGCTGCTTGCCGACCGAGAATGCGACGTCCTTTTGCCGGAAGCCCAACAACAAACCGGGCTTCCACCATTTCTTCATTCACAAGAACGGAACTGCGTTCCAAGATCTCTTGTCCAACCGAGGTAATAGCAATTAACCCGCTTTTGCCCGTTCCTCGGGAATCGCTAATTTTACCGGCAGCTTGGCGAAACTGGCGGGTTAAATAATCCCGCAGGGCAATTTGCCGACTCGTTGACTGATAAAGAAAATCGGGAAATCCGGCAATTGATTGCGGAACTTGTACTCGCATTTGTGAGGGCGCAGCGAAGGGATCGCCCTGTACGTAATCAATAAGGAGTTTGAAATCAATAAAGTCGTAACTGCCTTTAATGTCTTTATAGGCTTTATAACTTGCATTATCCAATCGCTGGAGAGTGGAACGAAGTTGATCTTGATTTTGCATAGTTAGTTATTGCTTACTTGTCCTTGCTGCTGATTCTTAATCGTTATCTTTTCTTGTCCCCTCTCCCCATCCCTAATTGCCAATGAGTCTTCTAAAATAACCTAATGTAGCATTCTTATCCAAAACAACTCAATCATGGCGCAAGCAAAAATCGGTGTAATCGGCGGCAGCGGGCTGTATCAAATGGAAGCCCTGCAAGATGTGGAAGAAGTCACACTGGAAACCCCCTTTGGGAATCCCTCCGATGCCTTTATTATCGGCACCTTAGAAGGAACCAGAGTGGCATTTCTCGCCCGTCACGGACGGAATCATCATCTTCTCCCAACGGAGTTGCCCTTTCGGGCAAATCTTCACGCCATGAAACAGCTAGGAGTAGAATATATCATTTCTGCCTCTGCTGTCGGCTCTCTTAAGGAAGAGGTTAATCCCCTTGATATGGTAATTCCCGATCAGTTTATTGATCGCACCCGCAATCGCATCAATACCTTTTTCGGGGATGGTATTGTTGCCCACGTGGGCTTTGCTGATCCCGTTTGTGAAAAACTCGGGGATATTCTTTATGATTCCATTGCCGCCTTGCAATTAGAAGAGGTAACCCCCCATCGCGGCGGCAGTTATGTTTGTATTGAAGGCCCCGCTTTTTCTACCAAAGCCGAATCCCATCTCTATCGCAGTTGGGGGGCAACAGTGGTGGGCATGACCAATGTTCCCGAAGCTAAACTTGCCCGAGAAGCGGAAATTGCCTATAGCACGATCGCGCTGGTGACCGATTATGATTGTTGGCATGAGGATCACGATAGCGTCAGTGTGGAAATGGTCATTGAGTATCTGAAAAAGAATGCCGTCAATGCCCAAAAAGTGATTCAAGAAGCCGTGCGCCGCATCAAGGAAAATCCGCCCCAATCAGAAGCTCATTCGGCCTTGAAATATGCCATTCTCACCCCGTTTCATCAAGTGCCTGCAGAAACCAAACAGAAGTTAAATGTCTTTTTGCAAAAGTATTTGTAAGCGATTTTGACATCAAATGACGCAATTGAGTGTGGGTAGCTTATTTTCGGGAATTGGCGGGTTTTGTATGGCTTTCAGCAATGAAGGCTATACAGTGAAGTGGGCCAATGAATTTGATCCTAAGGCTTGTCAAACCTATCGATATAATTTCCAACATCCGCTTTATGAACAGAATATCCGTGAAATTCAACATCCCGAACAGCTAGGATATGTTGATGTCATTACCTCAGGATTTCCTTGTCAAGCCTTCTCCCTTGCCGGTTATCGACAAGGATTTTGCGATCAAAAAGGGCGCGGCAATTTATTTTTTGAAACGGCAAGATTTATCGAGGCAATTCAGCCGAAAGCCTATCTTTTAGAAAATGTAAAAAATTTGGTTTCCCACGATCAAGGGAGAACATTTACTGTCATTAGAGACACCTTAACCAAAGAACTTAATTATTCTTTTATTCCCTTTATTCTTAACTCGAAAGACTATGGCAATGTCCCTCAAACCAGAGCACGAATTTATATTGTCGGCTTTAAAGATGAAGGACATATCTCAACCAGTTTAAACGAAAATGTAAAAGATAATATTTTTTTTAAATCAACAATCCCACTCAGCTAAATTTGTTATTCCTGAAAAAATCAACCTGTTACAAACAATCAAAGATATCATCACGGAACAACCTGTTGATCGCGCCTACTATTACTTGCGGGATCATCCCTATTATTCCAAGTTAAAACAAGAACTAGTTAAAGAAGATACCTTATATCAATGGCGAAGAGTTTATGTAAGAGAAAATAAAAATAAGGTTTGCCCAACTTTAACTGCTAATATGGGAACCGGCGGACATAATGTTCCTCTTGTCAAAATCGGGAATAACATTAGAAAAATAACCCCCGAAGAATGTCTGGCATTTCAAGGATTTAATTCGAATTTTAGCTTTCCGCCTGAACTTGCTAATTCTCATCGATATAAACAAGTGGGAAACTCGGTTACCGTTCCTGTCTTACAAAGAATTGCTTTCAATATTAAATATGCTTTATCTGAGTGTATCGTTTTTAAGAAAATTGCTGTTTAAAATTAAAAAAATGAAAAAGAGGCTGGCAATTTAACTAATGGTTGATTTTAAGTCAAAATCTAGTTAAACGTGATCCGATCGCGCAAGATGATTGTTTCACTTTCTCGTTGCTTTTTTGGCCAGTGCCAAAGTTGGTAAATTGTCGTACCGAAGGTTCATGGAATTTTGAAATTGATCTTTGACCAGACATTAATTGCTTAAAGGATAAGCCCAGTATAATAGTGAAACTACGTCCTTATAATATAATGCTTAATTTATGAATTTCCTCACACAACTTCTCTCACCCAAACCGTTACCATCCCAAAAAACAATGCCGCAACGACGGAAACGCCATCGTGGCATTGAAATCAAAAATTCTCAAGAAATTGAATTGATGCGCGAGTCGGGGGGCATTGTTGCCACTGTTTTAAAAGAAATTTCCCAAATTGCTGAAGCTGGTATGACGACCGCCGACTTAGATGCCTATGCCGAAAAGCGGATTCGAGAAATGGGGGCAACGCCAAGTTTTAAGGGCTATTATGGCTTTCCCGGTTCCATTTGTATCTGTTTGAATAATGAAGTGGTGCATGGCATTCCCAGTCCGAAAAAAGCAATTCGTCAGGGAGATTTGCTGAAAGTCGATACTGGTGCCTATAAAGACGGATTTCATGGCGATTCTTGCATCACTATTGCCATCGGAAATGTAAATTTCCAAGCTCAGGAATTGATGAAAGTTGCAGAAACTGCCCTTTATGAGGGAATTAAACAGGTAAAGGAAGGGAATCATCTATTGGATATTGCAGGCGCGATCGAGGATTATGTCAACGAAAACGGATATAGTGTCGTAGAAGGCTTTACCGGGCATGGTGTAGGACGGAATCTCCATGAAGCCCCTGCTGTGTTTAACACTCGCACCGAATCCCTTCCCAATGTCAAATTGAAAGCAGGGATGGTACTGGCAATTGAACCCATTGTGAATGCCGGATCAAAATTTACTCGCACTTTGCGCGATCGTTGGACAGTCGTCACGGTTGATAATTGTTTATCAGCACAGTATGAGCACACCGTCTTAGTTGCCTCAGACGGGTATGAAATTCTAACCGATCGCGCGATCGGTTAGCGGCTTCAAAATTTGATTGGAATCAGAAATTGCTATAGGGATTGTGGCAACATTGTTGATAAAGTTTTAAGAGTGAACAGCCAGCCATCCCATGCATGGTCACTGTTCACTAGTCAGTGTTTAGAGGATAATCTGTGTCATCTCCAAGCTATGAATTACTCTGGACAATCATTGGTTTAATTTTGACCATTGCGGGAACCTTTGTCGAAGCCTTTACGACGAATTTTCCTTGGTCTTGGACCGAACAAGGAATTAAAATTCATTCGTTGGGAGTGACCTATCAAATCGGGGCAGTGCTTTTAACTGCTTGTCTGGGAGGAAAACGGGCAGGGGCATTATCGCAATTGGCTTATCTGACATTAGGTTTAGTCTGGTTGCCGGTTTTTTCCCGAGGAGGGGGAATCAGCTATTTAGCAGAACCTACATTTGGCTATTTAATCGGTTTTATTCCCGGGGCTTGGTTGTGCGGTATTTTAGCGTTTCGGCGAAAAAAACAGTTGGAATCGTTAGCCTTAAGCTGCTTATTCGGGTTGCTTGTGATTCATACGATAGGGATGGTTTATCTGGTAGGGTTGCATTATTTTAATTTAATGGTCTTCGATACTCTTTTGCCGTTAGGTTCGACTCTTGCCCAGTATTCATGGCACCCTTTACCGGGACAACTGGTGTTAGTTTGTGCGGTCACCGTTTTAGCTTATGGGTTACGCAACATTTTATTTTATTGATGAAAAAAAATCGTCTATTTTGGCTTGCCGCCATTTTTGGCTTTAGTTTCGATCAGATAACGAAAATCTGGGTGGTACAATCATTGAAAGAAGTGGGCACCACTATCCCGCTCTGGGAAGATGTTTTCCATTTTACTTATGTTATTAATACTGGGGCGGCATTCAGTCTCTTTGCCAATAACGGCGATTGGTTGCGTTGGTTATCTTTAGCAGTTACCATCGGCCTTATCCTTTTTGGTTGCTTTAGTTCCCGCTTACCCAAATGGGAACAATTGGGCTATGGCTTTGTCTTAGCAGGGGCAGCCGGCAACGGTTTAGATCGCTTTTTATTTGGCTATGTCGTTGATTTTCTAGATTTTCGTTTAATTCAATTTCCGGTGTTCAATATTGCTGATATTTGCATCAATATCGGAATTGCCTTTCTTATTCTCACCAATTTGCCGTTTTTTTTTCCAACGGTCTCGCCGCCCAAGGAACGGAGACCCGAAATCGCAATGAATAAGCAATCAGGACGTAATTTTAGCCAGTTTTTCACCCAAGCTGTGCAAACCGTACAAGCTCAGGCATTAACGCTAAAACCCAGTGCTCAAGTTCCAGAACTGCGGATTAAAAACGGTCGAGAAAAAACGGTTGCTAAACATCCCTTAGTGGGAGAGCGCTACTTACTGGGGCGAAGTTCCCGAGCCTGTGATATTGTGATTCGCAACCCGTTGATTAGTCAAGTGCATCTTTCGATTAATCGGGACGAATCCGGGAATTATTTTGTCAAAGATGAAGGATCGCTTAATGGCATTTATATCGGCAAACGAAAACAGTCTTCTTTTCAGCTTCATCATGGAGATTATTTTACGCTAGGGCCTCCCGATGTCGCGGATGCTGTAGAAATTGCTTATCACAACCCCCCACCGCAATTGCTAAGAGGTGTTTCTTATATCCTTTACGGAGTTGGCGGCATTGCCATTCTTTTCGTCCTCATCATTGGCCTGGAATGGACGAAGTTTTCCGTGGATCCCCTTCCAAAAGGAGTACAAGGGCCAGTGGTTGTTTATTCTCGGGATGGACAAACCCTCTTACGTCCAATACAAGGGGGCACTCATCGCGAATTGGAATCTTTATCCGACTTTTCTCCCTATTTTCCTGATGCCGTTATCGCCTCGGAAGATAGCCGTTTTTATTGGCATATTGGGGTGGATCCCATTGGCATTGCCCGCGCCGCCCTTGTTAACTTAACCGCTTCCGATATTCAGCAAGGGGCAAGTACCATTACTCAACAGTTAGCCCGCAGCCTTTATCCCGAATATGTAGGCCGAGAAAACACCATTCAACGGAAAATCCGGGAAATGATTGTCGCCTTGAAATTAGAAACCTTTTACAGCAAGGATAAACTGTTGCTTACCTATTTAAATCGGGTGTATTTAGGGGTAGGCACTTATGGATTTGAAGATGCGGCGCAATTTTATTTTGATAAGTCTGCCAGTGAGGTGAATTTGTCAGAAGCGGCAACCTTAGTGGCGTTTTTACCTGCCCCCAATGCTTACAATCCGGTCCGCAATTATGAGAAAGCCCTACAACTGCGCGATCGCGTGATTCGCCGCATGGCAAAATTAGGGATGATCACTGCTGAACAAGCCCAACGGGCCCGGCGTTCTCGCATTAAAGTCAGTCCTGAGGCTAGACAAACCTTTTCCCAAACCCGCGCCCCTTATTTTTACAATTATGTCTTGACCGAATTAGAAGAATTGCTGGGGTCAGAATTGGCAGCAGAGGGCAATTTTATTGTAGAAACTTCCCTGGATTTGAATTGGCAGCGCAAAGCGGAAACGCAGCTGCGAGAGAATATAACTAATCAAGGGGCGGTTTACGGCTACAATCAAGGGGCAATGGTTACCCTGGATAGCGACACAGGGGGGATCCGGGCCCTGGTTGGCGGTAAGAATTACCAGGAAAGTCAATTTAATCGCGCCACTCAAGCCCAACGTCAGCCTGGTTCCACCTTTAAGGTATTTGCCTATGCTGCTGCCCTGGAACAAGGCGTCTCTCCCTCTCGTACTTATTCTTGTGCGCCCATTTCCTGGAAAGGGCAAACCTATCGCGGCTGTCAACGCAGCAGCGGCAATATTGGTTTAGCCCAAGGACTTGCCCAATCGGAAAATGCCGTAGCATTGCGAGTGGCAAGAGATGTGGGTGTAAATCAAGTGGCGGCAATGGCTAACCGTCTAGGCGTTAATTCTTCCTTAAACTCAGTTCCGGGATTGGTGCTGGGGCAAAGCGAGGTGAATGTCTTGGAAATGACGGGGGCATATGCCGTGTTTGATAATAATGGTAGGAAAAACCGCCCTCATGCCATTACTCGCATTTATGACGGGGAAGATTGCGAAAATGCGGATGATTATCAAAGTTGTCGTCTGATTTATGATTATCAAAATGATGCGGCGCGCGATCGCGCTGTCATTTCCCCTCGCATTGCCCAAACTATGACCCAATGGCTGCAAGGGGCAGTCAGTTATGGCACCGGCACAGCAGCCGAAATTGGACGCAACGCAGCCGGAAAAACCGGAACAACAAATCAGGGAGTTGATCTATGGTTTATCGGTTATGTTCCCCAGGACAATCTCACCACTGGTATCTGGTTAGGCAATGATCAATCTTCCCCCACTCGCGGCAGCAGCAGCCAGGCTGCACAATTATGGGGAAACTATATGGAATTGGTGTTACCCTGAAGAATGAAAACTCTCCTGTACCCTGCTTTGAGTATAAGCTCTTGCATTATTTCAAATATTGCTTATGGCAAACCAATCTCTTCCCTCGCAACCGAAATCGACTTCCCAAAATTCGCAAAAAAAGACTGAAGCAGCTGTTTCTCCCACAACATGGCAAAAAGTCTCTCGATTTGGGTGGCCGTTTTGGGCAGCAGCGATCATGATTAGTTTTGGTGTCACTGGCTATTTTGCCACCTCGACGCTACTGAATTTAAATAGCCCAAAAGGCTGTGAATCGGTCTTTTGGCCATTTGCTTCAGGATCGAGACGCTTATATTGCGCCCAGGTCAAAGCAGACAAAGGAAATGCTGATAGTTTACTCGCTGCCATTAAGTTAGTTTCGAATTTCCCTGAAGATCATCCCCTGCGTAAAGAAATTGATAAAAATATTAAAATCTGGTCGGAACAAGTCTTAAAGTTGGGAGAACAGCAATTCCAAGCGGGAAAATTGGAAGCCGCCATGGAAATTGCTAATAAAATTCCGTCTAGTGTCGCTGCCCAGGAAGTCATTGAGAAACAAAAGAAACGGTGGCGTAAGATTTGGGAAAAAGGAGAAGCCATTGAACAAGAAGTGGAAGAACATCTTAAGGCGGGAAAGTGGAATTTAGCATTTAAAGATGCTGGGGATTTAGTTGACCTCGATAATGAGTATTTAGCCAATCGTCATTACCAAGAACTCATCAACAAAATTGAACAAGAAAAGCAGTATGGGCAGACTCTAGCAGAAGCGAAAGCTGCCTTTGAACAGGGCGGCATGAAAAATTTATCAAAAGCCGTGGAAAAAGCTCAGAAAATTGATTCTGAAAGTTACTCCTATCCAGAAGCCCAAGATCTGATTCAGAAGGTAGGAGACACCCTTATGGCAAAAGCTGAGGACAATATAGAACAGGAAAATTGGAATCGCGTATTAGAGATTGCCAAAGCTATCCCCAGCGGTGTGGGATTACAAGAGAAGGTAAACGATTTAAGAGACCTTGCCTTAGCTGGATCGCAAGCAAAAGTAGGAACCGTTGCCAGCCTAGAAGGCGCGATCGCGCAAGCGCAACAATTAGGAGAAAAACGCCCCTTCTACGACAAAGCCCAAGCCCTCATTGGCAAGTGGGAACAGGAAATTCAAGGGGTGAAAATTTTGAACCAAGCCAAAGAACAAGCCCGAGGAGGAGAGATTCCCGATTTTGAGGAAGCAATGGCCACTGCCCAAGAAGTTTCCAGAGACAATCCTCGCTATCAGCAAGCGCAAGCCTTAATTAACCAGTGGAATCGCAGAATTGAAATTATTGAAGATCAGCCGATTCTCAATCGGGCAAGAGAAGTTGCTCGCGGGGGCAACATCAGCGCTTATCGCTCTGCCATTGCCGTTGCCGGTCAAATTCAACAAGGCCGCGCCCTTTATCAAGAAGCCCAAAACAAAATTAACCGCTGGCGCACTGAACTGCAGCGCATTCAAGATCGGCCAATTATTGCAAAAGCTACCCGTCTAGCAAATCAGGGGCAATTGCAACAAGCGATTAACACCGCCCAACAAATTTCGCGAGGTCGTGCCCTTTATCAAGAAGCCCAAAGCAAAATTAACCGCTGGCGAAGCGATTTAAGGGCTAGAGAAAGTATTGAACAAGCTTCAGACATTGCAAAAAGGAAGAGCTTATCAGCGTTGAATCGAGCAATTGAGAAGGTTCAGTCGGCTCGAAATTCCAACATTTATCGCGATCAAGCAGAACAGTTAATTAACCGATGGAGTAAAGAAATTTACGCGAGGGCGCAAAAAGCAGCACAAACAGGAAATTGGCAAGCTGCAATCAGCATTGCCCAAGAAATTCCCTCGCAAAGTCAAGTGTATCGAGAAGTGCGACAACAAATCCAGCAATGGCAACAACAATTGCGGTCGCCGCAAGAAGAATCAGAGGAGAAAGAACAACAGGAGTAATCATGATTCTTCGTTTTTCATCCATTTAATGCTACTTTGCATTGCTAGCAAGACTAAGCCGAGGGCAACAAAAATAAAGAGCGCTGTGGCTAAGACACTTGCCCCCATCACTAAGGTGCGAACTGCAACCCCAATCATGGCGGCAGTTTGATTGCTATCGGGCAGCGGTTTATTGGCATAGCTGCTAATAATCGCCATGGTAAGTTGATAAAGAGGAACGCTTAATCCCCCAGCAATGGCGGCGCCGAATAAAGCATTTCTGATCGTGCTGGGGTAAGATCTTGATTCTGTCATATTCCTAAGCAGTAACGAATAACGGATAATTCTGATTTCAATTGTCCCTTATTATCCTTGCTGAATCCAAGTTGCCAGATGTGGGTTAGATAACGAATCGTTAAACTAGGAAAAAATGATAAAAAAGTGGTAAGCCAATCTTAAACTGAAGGGATATCATTCGCATTATGCGTGTCTATGTACTGTTATTCAATACCGGAAGCGAAAACCAAGGCATTCATTCTTTAAAGATGAACGATCGCGATATCGTTTTAATGTTTGAATCGGAAGATGATGCCGCTCGTTTTGCTTTAATGCTAGAAGCCCAAGACTTTCCCAAGCCTAATGTTGAAGAAATTGATTCTGAAGAAATTGAAGCCTTCTGTGCTGAAGCCGGTTACGAAACCCGACACATTCCTGAAGGAGAACTGATTACCCCGCCCGACAGCAGTGTGGAACAAACTGATTGGAACTTGCAAGAAAAAGCCAATTCCCCTGAAGTTTCCCAAGGTGAAAATTTAGACGATGTTCGTCGTCGCTTAGAAAACTTATTATAATCCTCTAACATGACTTCTTCTCGCGGCCATCTCTTAACAGAACAGAATAATCCCAACAGCATCAATTTAGACCAACTTTCCAGCCTAGAAATTGTTGAACTTTTCAATCAAGAAGATGCTCAAACCCTCACCGCGATTAATCAAGCGCGCCATGATATTGCCCAAGCGATTGATATCGCCAGTGAGGCGTTAAAACAAGGGGGACGATTATTTTATGTGGGGGCAGGAACTAGTGGGCGATTAGGGGTATTGGATGCCGCGGAATGCCCGCCCACCTTCTGTACCTCTCCTGAGTTGGTACAAGCGATTATTGCGGGGGGAGAGAGGGCATTAGTCCAGAGTTCCGAAGGATTGGAAGATCGCGCCGAAGATGGGGAAAGCGCGATCGCGCAATACGGGATTAATGCCCAGGATGTGGTGGTTGGGATTACCGCTGGCGGAACCACGCCCTATGTTCACGGCGCTTTGAGCGCTGCCCAACAGCAGGGGGCGAAAACCATTTTCTTAGCTTGCGTTTCTCAGCAGCAAGTCTCTATCAGCGTTGATGCGGATATTCGTCTGTTAGTGGGGGCGGAAGTGTTAGCCGGTTCCACGCGCTTGAAAGCCGGAACGGCCACCAAGATGGCCTTAAATATCCTTTCCACTGGCGTTATGGTAAAACTGGGAAAAGTTTACGGAAATCGCATGGTGGATGTGGCAGTGACCAACCAAAAACTGCGCGATCGCGCTCTTCGTATCTTACAAGAGTTAACCCCCCTTTCCCAAGAAGAAGCCTCGATTTTGCTGGAAAAAAGCGGCAACCGCGTGAAAACGGCACTGCTGATGCAATGGGAAGGATTAACCCGCGAACAAGCAGAAAATCAATTACTCAATCATGGCCAATCACTGAGTCTTCATTTGTCCTCTTCTTGATTGACAGCGATTTCTGCACCAGTTATTTTTTTGCTGTTAGCCTAATTATTCCCTTGATTTCATGATCGTTTCAAGGATAATGAGAGTATTTAGGCAAATAATTCGCAAGCAATTGACAATAACTGGAAACAACAATGGTCAATTATTTCGTTTTCCTAACTATTTCCACAGGAATCTTTGCAATTTTTGCTCTCGGTTTAAATATCCAATGGGGATATACGGGGTTAATTAATTTCGGTCATGTGGCATTTATGACCATCGGTGCTTATACAACGATTCTTCTTAGTATGCAGGGAGTTCCCCTTCTAATTGCCGTAATTGCCGGCTCTCTTTTAGCCATTGTCTTAGGGTTATTGGTGGGATTTTCTACCTTGCGGCTGCGGGAAGATTACCTGGCGATTGTCACCATTGGCGTCTCGGAATTGTTGCGGTTAATTGCTCAAAATGAAGAATGGCTGACACAAGGAACATTTGGCTTGCAAAACTATCCCCTTCCCTTGGGAGAGTTTAACCCCAATTGGTTAAGTAAAGGGATCATGATTGCGATTCTAAGCGCGATCGCGCTATTTGCCGTGTGGCAGCTAAAACAGGGAATTCAAGGGGAATTTCAAACCAGAAAACAAAGACAAAAAATTGCTCGATTTCCCTTAGATTTAGGAATTTGGGGAATTTTAGCGATTATTCTCGGCGGTATTATTTATTTCAATGGTGTTATCGCCCTGGTTAATTACACTTACAAAGCTGGGTTAATGTTACTAATCCTGGTAACGCTCACAATTTTATATGCGATTGTGCAACGGTTAGGGCAGTCGCCTTGGGGCAGAGTTTTGAAAGCGATTCGCGAAGATGAACAAGTGCCGCGGGCTTTGGGAAAAGACATTTTTTGGTATAAACTGCAAGCATTCATGTTCGGCGGCGCGATCGCGGGAATTGCAGGAGCCTTCTATGCCTGGCAATTAACCACGATCTATCCCAATAATTTTGAACCGCTCATTAGTTTCTATGCTTGGACAATTGTTGTGTTAGGAGGCGCTGGCAATAATGCTGGTATCCTTTTAGGAGCAGTGATTTTCTGGACCTATAATTCAGTAACCCGCTTTGTTCTGCCCAACTTTGATTGGATTGATGATGCTCGTTTAGGGGCATTTCGATTGCTGGTTATCGGTTTGATTCTCATGATACTAATGATTTTCCGTCCTCAAGGTATTCTAGGCAAAAAGGAGGAACTCACCCTTGGTCGATAATTCTCGTCCCTTGCAAGAAAGTGCCACATTAACGCAAGACACTTCCCAAAGCTCTCTATTGTCTGCCCAAGGACTTAGTAAAAGTTTTGGCGGGATTCATGCACTCAGCAATGTTGCCATTGAAGTCAAAGCTGGCAGTATCACGGGATTAATTGGTCCCAACGGCGCTGGCAAAAGTACCCTTTTCAATCTCCTCTCCAATTTTTTAACCCCTGATACTGGGGAAGTGCTATTTGACGGGGAACCCATACAGCAATTGCGCTCTCACCAAATTGCCCAGCAAGGGCTAGTCCGAACCTTTCAAGTAGCGCGAGTGCTCTCCCGTCTCTCTGTACTGGAAAATATGCTGTTGGGGGCGCAAAAGCAAACGGGGGAAAATTTATTTAAAGTATTGTTGCAACCCAAGCAATTGAAACGAGAAGAACGCCAAAATCGCGATCGCGCTTTTACCCTCTTAGAATCAGTAGGATTGGCAGAAAAAGCCTATGACTATGCCGGCGCGCTTTCCGGCGGACAACGAAAATTGCTGGAACTAGCGCGGGCAATGATGACTCATCCCAAACTGATTCTCTTAGATGAACCCGCAGCTGGCGTTAATCCCACCCTCATCAATCAAATTAGCGACCATGTATTGCGTTGGAATCAGGAAGGCGTCACGTTTCTCATCATTGAACACAACATGGATGTCATTATGTCGCTGTGTCAGGAAATTTGGGTTTTAGCAGAAGGAAAAAATTTAGCTCGGGGAACACCTGAAGAAATTCAAGAGAATTCTGAAGTTTTGGAAGCATATTTGGGACAATAATGTTCAATAAAATTATCCACACCAGAGTCTAGGGTAAAACTTTCCATAGATTTTCTTGTTTCCTATTTTGTTTTTAAATTGATGTCATGTTATAGCTCCTTAGAAAGGATGTCAGCAAGTAATCCTGTCGTAGTCATTTTTAAATTAAAAATATAATCAATATAGTTAAACGTTTCTTCAAGCGGGCGTTTCGTACTTTTCCAACCTAGCCCATCAGTAATCCAAATAAACTTATAATTTTGTGATGAAATATAATCAAATAACGTTCTATATTCTCCAGCAGTAGATTTTAATTTTGAGCCTCCTCCACCATAAAAATTAGTTTCTATTAAGTACATTGTATTGTGAGTTTTAATAGCAAAATCAAAACGACGACTTGATTTATCTACTTTGAGATCAACTTCCCATTCTTTTTTTAATTTTGATGCAGTTGCTTGTAACATTAGTGAAAAATTTTGTTCTTGGCAGATAGGTTCAAGAAGGCTTTCAACAATAGTTTCCATAGTTGTACCAGCACGATTTTTCCGACCATTACTATCTAATCCTACTTCTATGCCAAAAACGTAATCGGGGATATTTTTAATTTTTCTACTTTTTAATAAGTCAAGTAATCCAGTCTTTTTCATGAATTCGATTACTTTATCAAGTTCTGCTGTAGTTAAAAAGTTTTTGGTTTCAAAGTTAAATATTTTATAAATCAAGTCTCCTTGATAATAATCTGTTAAAATTTTAAATTGTAAACTACGAGAGGCCAATAAAATTGGGATAATAGTAATTAAATCAGGATATTCTTTAAAGAGGAATCTGGCTTTATTTTCTATATTTTCTTTACCAATTAAATAATTGATAAGGTTTAATTTAATTTCAATTTCTTGAAAATTATTAAATACTTTTTGCCAATCGACTAAATAGTTCCAAAGGACTATTGAATCCGTAAAAGTATTATATAAGTATGAAAATACTTCATTGCTATTTGAACAATTTAGATAGGATTCAAATAAAGGATGAAATTTCATTTAATTTGTATTGTCACCTCCTATATTAATAATTCATAATTAATAGTTCATTAATTTTTCCTCGTTTATTTGCTTTACTATTAATACTACGCGCTGCTTTTACTTTTTCAATACGATAGCCAGTATATGCTTTTTCAAAAAACTCATCGCTGGGATCTTCATTTTTAGGATCAGAATTGCTTAATAGCAGTTTGGCACCTGTTTGATCCAGTAACTGAAAAAAGTCTCGCAGTCTGATTTGTTCTTTATCATTAAAAACTTCTTGAGAATAAGACTTAAAGTTGGCAGTCTGGCTAATGGGTCGATAAGGGGGATCAAAATAAACAAATGATTGAGCATCGACAATATCTTGACACTGAGTAAAATCTCCTTGTTGAATATGCGTTTTCTTGAGAATATCTGCCAATGATCTAAGATTTTCGGCATCGCAAATTCTCGGCTTTTTATACCGTCCGAAGGGAACATTGAATTCCCCTTTCCCATTCACTCGAAATAGTCCATTAAAACAAGTTCGATTTAGAAAAATCAGTTCAGTAGCTCTATCTAACCAAGCATCAGTATAAGTGTCAAAATTAATCTGTTTGCGCTGGCGATTGAAATCGGAACGGATTTGATAAAAAAATTCTTTCCGTTCTTCTTCCGGCAATGATAAATATTGTTTTTGGGTGTTCCATAAACGTTGAATTAAATCTTCGACATTTTTTTGAATCGTTTTATAGGCCAGTATCAATTCCGGATTAATATCAAAAATAAAACATTCCTGAACCAGATAGAAATTGGCAATATTCAGAAAAACTGCCCCACCCCCGACAAACGGTTCTACATATCGGCGAATGGAACCTTGTGCTAATTCCTGAGGAAAAAACGGTTCCATCTGTTCCAGCAATTGGCTTTTGCCCCCTGCCCACTTTAAAAAGGGTTTTGCTGCCGTGTAAGCTTTCATAGAAAATTAATTATTTGTTTTGATACTTGCTCCGGTTTTACTAACTTCCAAGGGCATGACTTGGGCTTTAATCCCTGCTTTTTCCCAAGCGCTTTGCATCTCTTGGGCAACATTTTCGGCATCCCCAAAGCTGGTAATCGCCAGCAAAGTGGGCCCTGCGCCGCTAATTGCCACACCATAAGCTCCTGCAGAAAGCGCCGCCGATTCAACATCAGTATAATTTGGAATCAGTTGCTGGCGATAGGGTTGATGCAATTGATCCTGCATCCCTAATTTAATCCAGTTTCCCCGTCCCGTTTCGATCGCGCGCAATAATAAGCCTAAGTGAGAGGCGTTAAAAATGGCAACATCACGAGAAACCTGTGAGGGTAACACCAATCGCGCCTGTTGCGTGGAAAGCTCAAAATTGGGAATCGCCACTACCGGAACTAAGTTCTCTGACCAAGGAATTTCACAAATTTCCCAACCTTTATTAGTAGGAACTGCCAACCGACACCCCCCCAGGAAAGCGGGAACAATATTGTCAGGATGTCCTTCCAGCGCGATCGCGAGTTGTAATAAATCCTGATTTTCCAAAGGATTCCCTGCCAACTTATTAGCCGCTAATAATCCTCCGACAATTGCCGTGGCAGAACTTCCCAATCCCCGGGAAAGGGGAACCCCTAAATCAATTGTAATTTTAACCGGAGGCGGAGACTGTCCAAAATGGTCGTACAAATGAGCAAAGGCACGATAAATTAAACTATCGGAAGCGGTGCTGACCCCGGCAGCTTCTTCGCCATTCACCGTAATATCAACTGGAGTAGCGGAAGCCTCGTTTTGCGTAAATTGAAAGCAATTGTAAAGATTTAAAGCAACGCCTAAACAATCAAATCCTGGTCCAAGATTGGCGGTAGTTGCTGGTACTTGCACCGTAACCGTCGAAAACGCCATAATTCTATATAACCCTAAACAAACGGGACTATACTATATCAATTTTTGATAACCAAATTGCCATTGTGTCTAGCGCATTAATTTTTTTTGCATTAATGTATTAGTTAGAATAGCCGATAAGCTACCAATAACTATGAGCGAAGCTGATACCCCCCAATCTTCCAACTCTTATTTCGACAAAAATGATGATTTTAATGATTCCCTTGACGATCTAATTGCTGCTCTTGATGAGTCAGATGTTTCTGCAGATGTCAGTGGAATTGATGTTAATTCAGATGAGTCTTTGTTTGAGGAGGAAACAGAAATAGAGGAAAATCAAGGGGACGCATTAAGCCATCAACTCCAGAAACAAAATCACGAATTATTAAATCGTAGCGCTCAACTCCAAAAGGAACTAGAGACCACCCACGCCCAACTGGAACAGCATCAGTTTCGGTTGCGTCAAGCAGAAGACTTAAATGCGCAACAGAATGATGAACTCAATGCTGCTTATGAGCAAAATTTGAGTTTATCGCAGGAGTTGAAAACCCTTCGTCAGAAAGAACAACAACAAGAACAAACCATTGCCAATTTGAGCAATCAATTAGAAGTGTCTCAACAACGGGTGGCACAACTTGAACGGGAATGCGCTCTCATTCAAAAGCAATTTCAAGAACAATCCTATAAACTTTGCCAAGCAGAAAAACAGACACAGGATTTGTCCTTGCGACTGCAACAACAGCGTCGCCACACTTGGCAATTTAAGTGTGCTCTCAATAAGTATCTTGAAACCAGCGGCGAGAATGATGACAATGATTCATTCTCGATGAGTTCCGTTCCCTCACAACCGATTCCTGCTTGGTCTGCTCAGCAAAAGCCTGTTGATGTCCCAACAGAAGAACCGTCTTCTATCCCCGTTTCTTCTTTAACAGAGCAAGAGCAGTCGCTGCCGGAAATAACAGAATCTTCAACAGAACAAACCCAGCTCAATCCTACTGAACAAACGTTTTCAGCAACGGAAGAAACTCAAGTGGATTCCAAAGAACCATCCCTAGACAGAATGGAGATTGCTATTTCTCTCCCTGATTCTGAAGAAACCTCCCATTCTACGACACAAGAAACCGCGCCTAGCCAAGCGCCTGCCCCTACGGTTTATTTTCCCCAAAACCGTAAAAAGCGTACATCTTATGCGTCTGTGGAATTGCCAAATTTTATCAGTTAGCGGCTTTCTGCCGTAAGTACAGTGCAAAGATAACGAAAAATCGGTTAAACTAACCGGAAAGACGTATTACTTCATGAATTCAATAACCTAAAAAGAACCCATGAATACAGCAACCGACCTTTTAACCAGTAGTCTTGCCAATTTTCTCAATATCTATTTATTGTTAATCTTTGTTCGCATTTTGTTAAGTTGGTTTCAAACTGCAGGCTGGGCACAACAGGGAATGTCGTACCTCAGCCCAATCACTGACCCTTATCTAAACATCTTTCGCTCTTTTATTCCCCCATTGGGCGGCATTGACTTATCGCCAATTTTGGCAATTTTTAGCTTACAAATTATCTCCAGTTTATTGACAAGTTTCTAAAAGCCGCTTCTTGGGCTGACTCGGCTAGAAAATCCAGACGCTTTGAATTGTTCAAGTTGTAATGGCGTTGGTTGATTCGCCGGTACACTAATTCTCAGGCGGAACTCACTAACGCCAGGGGGAACTTCGGAAATTGAGCCAACACGAGTTCGGTTTTGCATTACCGGATTGCCGTTGGCATCATAAATCCGTCCATAAACATCGGCATCGTAAATTGTTTTGTCTGAGGGATTTTTGGCTTGACCAGTTACCATAAAGCAACTGGCTGCATTGGAATTGTAGCTGAGCAATCCTCCTTTATATTCTTCGGGACAGTCTTGGTAAGAAAGATTCGAGAGTTGAATTTGGGTCTTGGCATGGGCTTCAGGAGAAATTAGCATCCCTGCTAACCAAAAGAGGAAAGAAACGGCAACAATTGTTAAATTAGGAAATCTCATAGGTTTTAACGCTAAACGCATCAACGCTTCTGTTGTTAGCTTATCGTATTAAACGATTCTCCCAAATTTGTCATTAGGGTGACCTTTACTTTTGAGACCGTATAAAGCACGATTGGCACTCACTTGTTTTGGTTTTAACAATGCGCGATCGATGATGGGTCTCAAATTCCTAAATTTTCATTAAAATTGCCAATATTATTATAATACTGTAACAAAATATACAAAAACACAACCTATAATTAGAAATACGAAGTGAATTAGCCTAAGGAGCCTATCATCACGTTTCTCCTAGATGGTGTTCATGCCTATTGCCGTAATCCAACCTGAGACGGAAAAACCAGAGTATTAATTAAGGAAGTTAGCCAATTTTAATTAAGCCACTCTCCAGATTTAAGTCTCTGTAACTGAGCAATAAGTAGTTCTGTCTCAAATTAATCAATCATTTGATTGCTGGTTAATACAAAAAAAGGAGAAAATAATGAGATTAACTTACCGCGGTATCAATTATGAACCAGAAATGATGCCTCTAGAACCCATAAAAGGTGACGTCGCAGGAAAATATCGGGGACAACCTTGGCATTATCATTATCCAAGACATATTCCCCAATTACAACCCAAACTTTGGCTACAGTACCGAGGCGTATACTATAGCAAGCGCCCAGTTGTTCAATCGTCTTCTCTGACAGAAATTCCCATTCCGGCAGTAACCTCCCAAGGGGAATTGCCAAGCCCCCCTTATTTTGCTTCTCAAACGCAACTAAGCGAAGCCGAACAAGCGCATCTCGAAAGCATACGACAGAACTTAGAACATCGTCTCTCTGTAGCAAGAGAAAAGGGAAATGAGCAGTTAGTTTCCATGTTGGAGAAAGAATATCAAGAACTCGCCATGAATCATTAATAAGTTATCTCGAATTTGCAACAATCAAATGCCATTGCCAGGGTGCTGAGGGAGGGCACCCTTTTTTCTTTATAAAAAAGCCCCTGCTGCATCGCAACTCACGATGAGCAGAGGAAAATTCCCTAACCTATACCAGTAGACTTAAAGAGAAGCCATGACTTCATCCGCCGCGTTTAAGGTTTTGTTGATATCTTCATCGGTATGGGCTAACGACATGAAAGCCGCTTCAAATTGAGCTGGGGCTAAATAAATGCCGCGCTCTAACATTCCCCGATGATAGCGAGCAAATTTGTCTAAATCAGAAGTTTTAGCGTCTTCAAAGTTGTGCACTGAACGGTCAGTAAAGAAGACGCCAAACATGGCGCTAATTTGCCCCATATGGGTGGCATGACCATGTTTATCCGCAATTTCTTTCAAGCCATTGGTGAGTTTCTTCGTCATCCGGTCTAGTTGTTCGTAAACCCCAGGACGTTGCAGTATTTCTAGGGTTTTTATCCCTGCGGTCATGGCTAAGGGATTACCGGATAAGGTGCCGGATTGATACATAGGGCCAGCAGGGGCAACCATTTCCATGATATCTTTCCGGGCTCCGAATGCTCCTACAGGCAAGCCGCCACCAATGATTTTACCTAAGGTCGTGACATCAGGGGTTACGCCAAATTTTTCTTGAGCGCCGCCATAAGCAATGCGGAAGCCAGTCATGACTTCATCAAAAGCAAGCAAGGCGCCATATTCTTGCGTAATTTCGCGCAGTCCTTCTAAAAAACCGGCATCAGGAGCAATAAAGCCAGAATTTCCGACCACAGGTTCCACCATTATTCCTGCAATATCATTGCCATGTTCTTCAAATAGCTTTTTAACTGCTTCCAGGTCGTTGTAGGGAGCGGCTAAAGTGCTGCTAGTGGCGGATTTGGGAACCCCAGGAGAATCGGGAAGTCCTAAGGTAGCTACGCCCGAACCGGCTTGCACCAATAACATGTCGGCATGGCCGTGATAGTTGCCCTGAAACTTGACAATTTTATCACGGCCCGTATAAGCCCGCATCATTCGCAGTGCCGACATACAGGCTTCTGTGCCCGAGTTAACAAAGCGCACCATTTCGATACTGGGAACGGCATTAATGACCATTTCCGCCAGAATATTTTCTTGAACTGACGGAGTGCCAAAACTGGTGCCTTTTTCTAAAGTTTCGTGAAGGGTTTGAATTACTTCTGGGTGAGCATGACCGCAAATAGCCGGTCCCCAGGTTCCGACATAGTCAATATATTCATTGCCGTCAATATCCCAAGCGTGAGACCCTTGTACTTTATCGAAAACAATGGGTTGTCCGCCTACTGAGTTAAACGCCCGAACTGGAGAATTAACCCCACCGGGCATAAGTTGTTTAGCAGTACTAAAAATCTGTTCTGATTGACTTGTATTAAAAGCAGTTGTTGAGGTCAAGGTTATTACTCCTTATTTAATGTGTCGTCAAGTTAACCAGTGCCACACCTTGGCCTGGGCAATTTATTATTCTTCACCTACTGTGGCAAATTTGGCGCTACTTTAACCAAGTTTTATCCTAATGAATCATCTTAGGGGATGTCTTCAGGATAAAGAAAATTTAAGGCACAGGTATGGTTAAAGCTTCATCTAACGTTACATATTTGAAGTATATACTTTTTAAAATGTCAAGAAATGTAACAAAATATCACATAATTTTTGTCAAATTATGTCAAATCAGGGTAAATTCCTCGATTGAGTGGCAATTTTTTGATACAAAACACAAGTGGGACGGCAAGCAAAGGTCAGTTAAATTATTGTCCCAAATTCCTACATTGCCGGAATTATATTCTAAAGCCGGCTTTGATTGGTTCGTCCTAAGAAGTCATTGCTGATGGAAGGAGAAATTGTGAATGTTCACTCAAGTCAAGTCCACCATTCGCCACATTCAACCGGAAAAATTAAACAATCGTTCTCTTGTTAAGGTGGTCTATGTTGTGCTTGAGCCTCAGTATCAAAGCGCTCTCTCAGCTGCAGTCCGCTCAATTAATGCCAATAACCCTAATATCGCTATTGAGATCAGCGGTTATTTAATTGAAGAGCTGCGCGATGAAGATAATTATGAAGCGTTTAAAAATGATGTGGCTCAAGCCAACCTGTTTATTGGCTCGTTAATTTTCATTGAAGATTTAGCAGAGAAAGTGGTTGCAGCGGTAGAACCCTATCGCGACAATCTGGATGCGGCGATTGTATTTCCTTCAATGCCCCAAGTGATGCGTCTCAATAAATTGGGAAGTTTTTCAATGGCGCAATTGGGGCAAAGCAAAAATGCAATTTCGCAGTTTATGAAAAAACGCAAGGAAAAGCAAGGGGCATCTTTCCAAGATGGGATGTTAAAACTCTTGCAAACCTTGCCGAAAGTTTTAAAATATCTCCCTTTAGACAAAGCCCAAGATGCTCGCAACTTCATGTTGTCCTTCCAGTATTGGCTAGGGGGTTCTCCAGATAACTTGGAAAACTTCCTGCTAATGCTGAGTGAGAAATACATCCTCGAAAAAGAGCAAACCGAACAACTCAACTACTCAGAACCGGTAGTCTATCCCGATACCGGGATTTGGCATCCCCTTGCCCCGAAAATGTTTGAGGATGTCAAGGAGTACCTGAATTGGTATAACAGCCGGAGTGATATTAAAGACGATTTAAAAGACCCCTTAACCCCATGTATTGGTCTTGTTTTACAACGGACTCATCTGATTACCGGCGATGATGCCCATTATGTCGCCGTGGTTTCTGAACTGGAAGCCATGGGCGCGCGAGTAATTCCCATATTCTCCGGCGGACTGGACTTTTCCAAACCGGTAGATGAGTTTTTCTGGGATACTGCTGCCGAAGGGGTAGAAGCGTTGCCCATTGTTGATACCGTCGTTTCCTTAACCGGCTTTGCCTTAGTAGGCGGTCCCGCTAGACAAGATCATCCCAAAGCCATTGAATCCCTAAAACGCTTAAATCGTCCCTACATGGTCGCCTTGCCTCTGGTCTTCCAAACCACCGAAGAATGGGAAGACAGCGATTTAGGCCTGCATCCGGTACAAGTGGCGTTGCAAATTGCCATTCCGGAACTGGATGGCGGCATTGAACCGATTATTGTCTCTGGGCGAGATGGTGCTACCGGACGCGCGATCGCGCTCCAGGATCGTGTGGAAACCATTGCCCAACGGGCGATGAAATGGGCCAAACTCCGCAGTAAACCCAAGCTGGATAAGAAAATTGCCATTACCGTCTTTAGCTTCCCCCCTGACAAAGGCAACGTGGGAACGGCTGCTTATCTGGATGTCTTCAGCAGCATCTACGAAGTCTTACAGGCGCTGCGCAACAATGGCTACGATGTGGAAAAATTGCCGGAATCGCCGGAAAAACTTATGGAACTGGTTTTGCATGATGCTCAAGCCCAGTATGCCAGTCCTGAGTTAAATATTGCCTATCGGATGCCGGTTTCCGAATACGAAGAACTCACCCCCTACTCTGAAAATCTTCATGAAAACTGGGGTCCGCCGCCAGGAGAACTCAATAGCGACGGCGAAAACTTACTCATCTACGGTAAGCACTTTGGCAACGTCTTCATTGGCGTGCAACCCACCTTCGGCTATGAAGGCGACCCCATGCGTCTGCTGTTTTCCCGGTCTGCTTCTCCCCACCATGGCTTTGCCGCCTACTATACCTATTTAGAAAAAGTCTGGGGGGCAGATGCCGTATTACACTTTGGCACCCACGGTTCTTTAGAGTTCATGCCCGGAAAACAAATGGGCATGTCTGGCGACTGCTATCCCGACAGTCTCATCGGCAGCATTCCCAACCTCTACTACTACGCGGCCAATAACCCCAGCGAAGCCACCATTGCGAAACGCCGCAGTTATGCTGAAACTATTTCCTACCTTACCCCGCCAGCAGAAAACGCCGGACTTTATAAGGGGTTAGAGGAACTGCAAAACCTGATTGGGTCTTACCAAAACCTGAAAGATAACGGCCGCGCAACCCAAATCGTAAATAGCATCATGGATCAAGCCCGGTTGGTGAACCTCGATAAAGATGTCGCCATCCCGGATAAAGATGCCAGCGAAATGGACCAAGAAGAGCGCGATCAGCTGGTTGGGTTGCTCTACAAAGAACTGATGGACATTTCCTCTCGGCTGCTTCCTTGCGGCTTGCACGTGGTTGGCAAACCCCCAACCTCTGAAGAAGCTATTGCGACCTTGGTGAACATTGCCTCCCTGGATCGCGAAGAAGAAGAAATTCAGGGACTGCCCCGGACCATTGCCGAAAGTATCGGACGGGATATTGACGAAATTTACCGCAACAATAACAAAGGCGTTTTAGCCGACGTCCAACTGTTGCAAGATATTAATCGGGGCGTACAAGATGCAGTAGCGGCCTTAGTGAGAACCCAAGCCGATGCCAACGGACGGGTTTCTCAAGTTTCCAAACTCAACTTCTTCAACATGGGTAAAAAAGAACCTTGGGTCCAAGCTTTGCATGATTTTGGCTATACCAAGGTTGATCGGGAGAAAATGAAGCCCTTGTTTGAGTATCTGGAGTACTGCTTAGAACAAGTGGTTGCCGATAATGAACTCGGTGCCTTGTTACGGGGATTGGAAGGGGAATATATTATGCCCGGACCGGGCGGCGACCCCATTCGCAACCCTAATGTGTTACCCACTGGCAAAAACATTCATGCCCTGGATCCCCAAGCAATTCCCACAACCGCAGCAGTTAAGTCCGCAGAATTAGTAGTTGACCAACTCCTGGATCGCCACCGCGCCGAAAATGGCGGCGAATTGCCCGAAACCATTGCTTCGGTGCTTTGGGGAACCGATAACATTAAGACTTACGGCGAATCTCTGGCGCAAATTCTTTGTCTAATTGGCGCCAAACCGGTTCCCGACTCCTTGGGACGGGTCAACAAGGTAAACTTAATTCCCCTAGAAGAACTGGGCCGTCCTCGTATTGATGTGGTCGTTACCTGTTCCGGTGTATTCCGCGACTTGTTTATTAACCAAATGTCTTTGTTAGACCAGGCAGTGAAAATGGCAGCGGAAGCTGACGAACCGGAAGAATGGAACTTTGTCCGGAAACACGCCAAACAGCAAGCTGAAGAAAACGGCATTAATCTCCGTCAAGCAGCGACCCGCATCTTCTCCAATGCTTCGGGATCCTATGCCTCCAACGTCAACTTAGCAGTGGAAAATAGTTCTTGGGAAGATGAGTCTGAGTTGCGGGAAATGTTCCTCAAGCGGAAATCATTTGCCTTTGATTCCGATAATCCCGGCATTATGAAAGAAAATCGGAATATCTTTGAATCTTCCCTGAAAACCGCTGATGTCACCTATCAAAACTTAGACTCCTCTGAAATCAGTCTCAGCGACGTATCCCACTATTTCGACTCTGATCCCACCAAAGTGGTTAGCGATCTTCGTCAAGATGGGAAAAAACCGGCTTCTTACATTGCCGATACGACAACAGCCAACGCCCAAGTGCGCAGCCTCTCGGAAACCGTGCGTTTAGATGCCCGGACGAAGATGCTGAACCCGAAATGGTATGAAGGAATGCTGAGTCACGGTTATGAAGGGGTCCGCGAGTTGTCCAAGCGTCTAGTTAATACCATAGGCTGGAGTGCTACCGCTGGCGCTGTGGATAACTGGGTCTATGAAGACGCCAACGACACCTTCATCAAAGATAAAGAAATGCAGGAACGGTTGATGAACCTGAATCCCAATTCCTTCCGCAAAATGGTGACCACCCTGTTGGAAGCCAACGGACGCGGTTATTGGGAAACCAGCGAAGAAAACCTGGAACGGTTGCGTGAACTTTACCAAGAAGCAGAAGACCGCATTGAAGGAATTGAATAGCGCGATCGCGTGACATAATTTCTATTTTCTCAGTAGGGATGTTCTTCGGAATATCCCTACAATTCTATGAGTGCGCGCTGCTCTTCCGTCTTTATCAATTTCGGGAAAAGTTTAGCCATTCATTCGTTGCAGTTTTGATGGCTTCCAACTTTAGTGTTCGGAAAAAATTATAGCAATTCTCACTCTAATGAGATACGCTCTGAACTGAACCAATTAAGTAATTAAATTTTGTCATAAGCCTTAATCAGTCAATGTTGCTACTGTAGCTCGTGAGTTTAAGAACTGCTATATTATGAGAAGTTGTGTCTCACGAGGAAAATAATTGTATTGGAAAGAAACAATGGTAATTCTTTATGTTTCATTAATTCCGAGTTGGTAATAAATTAGATAAAACCCCGAGGGGAATTTTGTAATCAAAATAATGAAGTATAACTCCCACCAAAAGCCCCAAAGCAAAACCATAAGGCAAACTTGCCCCTAGTAAACCAACAATAATAATAATGGAAAAATCTTTTTGGAGATGGGCGGTATCACGAATTAAAGCCACTAGGGCAACAGCTTTAAATAATAAGAGAACGCCAAGAATCGGAAGCGGAAAAACCTTGGCTAATAAGTCAAAACCACTTCCAAAAAATAAACCCATCCCTAGCAGCAAAATTCCATAAATAATAACTGACCCTCCTGTTCTCGCGCCAAACACAAAATGTCCTGCAATGCCGCCTGAACCATGACAAGTGGGCATTCCACCAAACCATGGATTGATCAGATTCATCACCGCATACGTGAAACCAATCTTGCGAATAGTGACAGATTGATGGGGAAAATAATCCTGCACTAATTGTCGAGTTGCCAAAACTGAGTTGCCAAGGGAAAGGGGGATTTGCGGTAAGGTCAACACAATGAAACCTGTTTGGATATCTGTTAACGTTGGAACATGCCAACTTGGAAGTTGAACCCCAAACTGATTTACCAATTCTGTGGTATCGACTTGGAAAAATACGGCATAGCCCACTCCCATAGCAATAATTGGGAGTGCTGCCGGCAATCGCCGATTTCCAATTAAAATGACTGCAATGATAAACGCGATCGCGGCTAGCCCGTAACCAGTGATACCATCGGTTTGAACAAAATCCCCAAGGGCTACTGAAGCCAGTTTTAAGCCTAGCCCAAATTGAATGCCGCGCACCACCGATTTGGGAATCTTTTTTGCCAGCCACTCCAGAGAACCAGTAAATGTCAACAATAGCATAATAATGCCAATAGCGAGTCCGGCACCATGAAGGGTTGCTGCTGTTAATTTTTGAGAAATCACAATGGTTGCCATTGCCTTTAGGGGTTGCACTGGCATCGGAAAAGGGTAGAGTAGCCCACTCAGGATTTGCATTCCCCCAAACATGACTAATAAATTTGTTCCATTTAGGTTGGCAACGTTGGCGACGCTAATTAGCAGCGGTAGATCCGCACCAATGTCTCCAAATGCCCCCGAAAACTCGTTGCGATCCCACCGAAAGCGACTTTTCAAGATCTTCAACATTATATTCTCCTCCCTAAAGGGGATGTAAGACGGACAGGAAAGACTTCGGTCTTGCTGGACGCTATGCCCAATGAAAAGGGAAGCTTCCGTCAGAATCTCTGATTTGACGGGAGTAGTTCACACTAACAACAACCCAGTCCGTAAGATAACCAACTGTCATCCTACCCACTGGGTTGTTAAAAGTAGAGAATTGGCTCAACCGAAATACTAATTAATTCGTAGATTCGGCTGTGGCAAATTCTTCGTTTTTATTCTTATTCTTACGAGAACGATTGCGACGAGTGAGGCTATTGAATAGCATTGTACCAATGCCTTTAATGAGATTGCCTTCGAGTTCTTTAAACAGCTTCATGTTCAACCCAAAGGCATCATTGGCTTCATCCACAATGCGATCGGCGGTGGTTTGATCAATGGGTAAGCTATTCAGCGCGGCGCGATACTTATCTTTGAATGCTTTCTCGTCAGAGATTTGATCAAACTCATAGAAGGAGGTACCTTCTCCCTCTTCTAGATTCATGGCACGTTGGGCAATGCCTTTAAGGATTTGCCCCCCAGATAAATCTCCTAAATAGCGGGTATAGGAGTGCGCAACTAATAATTCGGGAAATTCGGCAGACACTTCTCGAATGCGGTTAATGTAAGCTTCACCGGCAGCAGAAGGCGCTACTGTTTCTCGCCAATTTTTGCCAAAGTAGTATTCTAAGTCTTCTTCTAAACTTTCTTTACGATTCAACTCTGGAAAATAAATTTTCGAGACAATGGGATCTTCGGTGTGTTTCGCCATCTCTTCTTCCATTGCCGAATAGACAAAGTAAAGATTGGCGACTAAATTCCGATAGGAGTTCTTTTCTACAACTCCTTTCAAGAAACACTTGACGAAACCGACATTTTCTGCCATCGTATGGGACTTTTTCGTCCCTTCCTTTAGCATGGTAGCTAGTTCTATGCTCATATTTAAAGTTGCTTTGCTTCCGTAAACGACAAGATTACTTTAGTTTTAGCGTTTCTAAAAGTCTTAAAAAGGGCTTAATTAAAATAACGTAATCTAAAATGAAGATACTTTTCATTAAGAATGTTTAAGGAAAAGAAAATCTCATCCAGCTTAACAGTTTACCAAATGTGAGAGACAACCCTTTTTAGCTGACAACTTGCGATCCCGCAAGGAGTAAAACAACGACACCAAAAATAATCATTAACCCTGCAGGCATAAATTTTCTCGTTTTCCAGAGACGTACCAGAAAAACAACCACTAGCACGGCACTGACAATTGTTGCTAGGGAAAGTCCCCAGCTTTGGCCCAAAAAGCCCACTATTCCACCAATTAACAAAAGAATCCCACTAATTGTTCCGGAAATTAAAGAAACTTTACTTTTAGCAGTTTTATACCCAATAATTCCGCCAATGAGTGCTAAGACTCCATATAAAATGACAGCAATCTTTGCTAACACCATTATTGTTAATCTCCTTGGGGATACTGTTCCCAAACTTTAGTCATTTGTCGTAAGCTATTATAATCGCCATTTCCTAAAATTAAGTGATCAATAATGGGTAAACTTAACAATTGTCCCCCCCTGTAATAATTGTTCGGTGAGGCTAATATCTTCTTGGCTGGGTTCAACACTTCCGGTGGGATGATTGTGAGCAATAATTGCCCGTGTTGCGCCATGCCGAATGATTTCCCGGAAAATTTCTCGCGGATGGGCTAAAGTTTCTGTTGCCGTGCCTATGGTAATAACTTTTAAGCCTAATAATTGGTGTTTGACATCTAATAATAAAACTGCAAATCGTTCTGTGGTTTGCCACATTAAATCTTGACTCAGGGCAGCCGCAGCGGCATCGGGGCTATCAATCATTGTTCTTTCATTAGGGCGAACTTGAAAGGCGCGTTTCCCGAGTTCAACCGCCGCAGAAATCGTCGTTGCTTTAGCGGGACCAACGCCGGGAATCGCCATGAGTTCTTGGGGACTAATTTCTCTTAGAACTTCTAGGGGATCTCGTTGATCTGTTCCTAATTGTTTTAGAAGATACTGGCCTAAGAGACTGTTCCTAAAATAAACATTAAGCTTAGCTCAAGAGCAAGCTAACCGTTTCAGCATGAGACGAGTCATAGCAAGGTGAATCAGAGCTTCAC
>PXPI01000106.1 GCA_003021905.1 Cyanobacteria bacterium SW_9_44_58
TTGACACTCTCACCGCTAACCTTCGGTATAGCGGGAGATTCTTGCTTCATCGGCGAGCATTCCCTTGCGCCTTTCGGCGGCGCGGGGTCTCGCCTCTTTTCCTCTTAACTAGATCAACCCGTAGGTTGACCAACGGTCAGCCGCAGGCTCCGTCGTCTCACGGCGGAGTACGGCTGACCCCCGTCAGACCGAATCCACAAGCATTTTCGTTTTACTTCTACGGTCTGCCCGACCAAGGATGTCCTAGCGGACGTTTGTTGGTTGGGCGCGATTCATGAGGGCCTGGGGTCGGAGGAAACCTCCGACCTTTAAAAGCCCCGTCTCACCACTAAGCCTTCGGCTATAGTG
This sequence comes from Cyanobacteria bacterium SW_9_44_58, assembly GCA_003021905.1. Lineage (GTDB taxonomy): Bacteria > Cyanobacteriota > Cyanobacteriia > Cyanobacteriales > Rubidibacteraceae > Halothece. Next base: position 349 of record PXPI01000106.1, read on the forward strand.
GAGCGGAGCGCTACGAGCATCCTCTCGCGCCATTTAAGAAAGATGGGGAACCGGTCATTCTGGATCCGGCAACCTATTACGGCGATCGCGAAGTGGATATTGCCATGAGTGAATTATTTGGCGGTTTCCCGGCAGCATTTTATCAGGGGTATAATGCCGCTTGGGAACTGGATGCCGATTACAAAAATCGGAAAGAGCTTTATAATCTCTATCACATCGTGAATAGAACTAGCGACTAAACCTTAGGTTGTAGTCGTAGCTTCTGTCTAGTCCCTGAAAGAGACCAGACCCGCTATTCTCGGTTAGATTCAGGAACTTTTGCCTTGAATCCACTGGAGACGATTTCTCTCTCCAGTTAAATGGTCGTACCAGCCAACAAGTGGAGGTCGTACATCATTTATAGTTTAACATCCTACTGGTCTCGCTAAAAGCGCGACTAAGCCTTCGGCTGTAGTCGTAGGATGCGCGAGACCCTTGCTCAACCACTTAAATCTGTTTGGCGGCGGCTATGGTTCCCAAGCCAGTCGCATCATTGACCGTTTAATGAAAACTTAAATATCGTCGGGAATAACCCATTGGGTTGTTGATTGTTGGGCTTGTTGGGTTTGTTTCTTTCTCACCGCTTCTTCGGCAATGTCTAACATTTGGTCTAGGGAAGTATTATTAATAAACTTCGAGGCTTCGGCTGCGTATTCTTTATGAGGACATTTATCGCCTAAAACGCAGCCATTGGCACAGGCTTGTTCGCAGTTGATTTGGGTTTGCACGGTACTCCTCTCTTGAATTGTCTCGTCGGCAATCGTGTTCTACTCATAGCTTACCTTACCGGCATTAGTGGTTGTTATTGGCAGCAAGAGCGAAAAAAGTGCAGCGGCATTGAAAACAGTAGTTACGATCAATCCAGGCAGTAACACGAGGGGAACCATCGAAGTGTACGCGAAACGTTTGTCTCGGATAACGATAGGTTTAATTATTCTAACGATCGCGGTTTATATTTTGCGAGGGGTGGGAATTTTAACGTTTATTCCCGGCGGTGTAATTTATTTATTATTTTTCGGCGCGATCGCGTGCGGCGTACTTTCCAAGTTAGCCCGTCGTTTACGCTGGTAAAATCTTAACGTTGGGAAATTGCAACTAACTCATCCAGAGAGGCTTGCATGTGCTGGCGAACTTGTTCATAACAGGCATCAACGTAGGCGCGATCGCGCGCTGCTTTTCTACCGGAACGCTGAAAATAAATGGGAGAACACACACGAGTATAAATTTTCGTTGGTAGGGGAACATTGGGACCAAATCCGATTCCCAATCCCCAAGGCAAGCCCAGATAAATGGGAAACACGCGGGTTAAGGGAGTGCTAGCATCGACAACTCCTTGTTCCCGAAGCCATTGCATTAAGTCTTTGCAATCGGTGAGGATGATTAACGTTTCATGAGCGCCCACAGAAACTAAGGGAATAATCGGGATGTTTTCTCTCAGGGCAAGTTTAATAAATCCTTTGCGTCCAGCGAGTTCAATTTGATAGCGCTTGCTGTAGGGACGAAAAACATCGTCAATTCCGCCTGGATAAACTAAAACCGGTGCATTGCGAGATAACGCTGCAGTTGCAAACTGAACAGTGGCGGGAATGGCACCAATTCTCGCAGCAGAATTTAGGGTTCGGGGGGAGCTAAAGGCTTCTCGCTGCATTAAGCCATAAATCGGTCGATGGGCGCCAAAGCGACGCAGCCAATCCACTAAAAACATATACAGATCCGGGGCCACTAAGCCGCCATTGTGGGAACCCACCAATAAGAATTTCCCGTTTTCGGGAACATTATGCCAGCCGTCCGTTTCCACCTGGAAGTAGAGATGATAGAGCAACTGCAAAAACGGAAACAGAGATTGCAATACTTCTGGATCGCGCTTATCGAGTATTGCCTCTGGTGAATAGGCAGATAAATGCATTCATTCCTTTAGTTACGCCTATTTCACAGTTTAAACAGTTTTCCGGAACTATTGATACATTGCCTCATCAAAAGAATAACCAAAAATAATTGCTTCCTGTTTCAACCAACTAAGACAGGCTATAGTTAAGCTTTTAATTGGTCATTCCAACAATAACTTGCCTAACCATGATGGAAAGTCCCTTATTTTCCTTTACGATTTTATTGCTAGTGGTTCTAACAGTGCCGCCGATTTTTGAGCGGATCAAACTCCCTGGTTTAGTGGGATTGATTGTTGCTGGAATTGTTCTGGGTTCCGATGGATTAGGACTGCTAGATGCCAAATCAGAGACCATGAAACTGCTTTCCGATGTGGGAAAAGTCTATCTCATGTTTGTTGCCGGACTGGAAATCGATCTCGATGAATTTCGGAAAGCAAAAGGAAAAGCCATTGGTTTTGGAATGATGACGTTTTTATTGCCAATTCTAACAGGCATTTTAGTAGGGTCTTTGTTTGGTTATGGACTCAATGCGGCCATTCTGATGGGGTCTTTAATTGCCTCTCATACGCTGCTGGGTTATCCCATTGCCACTCGTTTTGGCGTCGAGCGCAATCCGGCAGTCGTCGCAACCATTGGGGCAACAATTTTTACCGATATTGCCTCCCTTTTGGTATTGGCGATTTGTCTTTCTATCCATCAAGGAGAGTTTACAGCAACCAGTTTAATCATCCAATTATTGGGGTTAGGCTTATACGCATTGCTTATTTTATTTGGTTTAGATTGGGCCGGAAAATTCTATTTTCGACGTACAGGGGAAGAAGAAAGCAATCAGTTTCTGTTTGTTTTATTAGCAGTCTTTTTATCCTCTGTGGGGGCGCAACTGATTCAGGTGGACAAAATTGTCGGCGCTTTCTTAGCGGGATTGGCCGTGAATGATGTGGTAGGCAGGAGTCCCGTTGAGGAGAAGGTCACCTTTGTTGGCAGTACGCTGTTTATTCCCTTCTTTTTTGTGGGGATGGGGTTATTGTTAGATGTCTCCAGTTTGAAAGCGACCTTAACCAATAATTTAGCTCTTACTGCTGCCTTAGTCGGGGGATTATTCTTAAGTAAAGGGCTCGCAGCGACGATCGCGCAGTGGGTTTATGGCTTCACTCCTACCGAAGGATTCACCATGTGGTCGCTATCGCTGCCGCAAGTAGCGGCGACGCTGGCAGCGGCGTTAGCCGGTTTAAATCAAGGGTTGCTGGATCGCGCCGTGTTTAATGCTGTTATTATGTTAATGCTCGTAACCGCTATCGCCGGGCCAATTCTTACGCAACGCTTTGCTCGCCAGTTACAGTATGCCTACCGGGAAGCGGAAGCAGCTTCCCCCACCATTGCCCATACCTTTGTCGCCTATCCTCCCTCTCGCGTGCTGGTTTCTGTTTCCAATCCCCACAAGGAAACCCATTTGGTGGAAACCGCCGCCTTACTGGCACGGCAAGGGGAAGGCGCCATCATTTCTTTGAAAGTGGTTTTAGATGGAATGGCCGCCAGCGAAGATTTAGAAGAGGCGCAATCCTTGCTGCAAGAGACTCAAACTTGGGGAAGCAATTTTGATGTTCCCACCATTCCCGTTTTGCGTTTAGATGATAATGTGGCGCAGGGAATTACTCGCACCGCGCGGGAACATAATGCCACTTGGATTATTATGGGCTGGAGTCCCACCACACTCAAGGAACGATTGCTCGGCAGCACCATTGATGATGTGTTTTGGTCCGCCCATTGTCCGGTAGTGGTAATGACCTTGCTGGAAGCCCCCACTGAGATTAAACGGATTTTAGTGCCGGTGGAAAATCTTACCCCCCAAAGCTGGCGTACTATTGAATTTGCTCAGTTATTGGCACAAACCAATCAAGCAGAGATCACCTTGTTGCATGTTCTAACTGAACCCCAATCGCCAGCAGAAATGGAAGCATTTGAAAAGGCGCTCCAGGAATGGTTGCTCTGGCATGAGTTTAATCTTGCCATTAATATTGAAACGATCGTTGACGATCAGGTTTCTAAGGCCATTGTGCAGTTTTCTCAGGATTATGATTTAACGGTATTACGGGCATTGCGCCGCCAAACGGCAGGGGGATTGGCAGTAAGCGATATTACCACTAACATTGTTGCTGATTTGCAAGGCTCATTGGTGTTAGTTGCGGAACCCTTGTTTAGAGAGAATTAATTTGGCAAATTTGTTGCAAATTTTCAAAGAAATCGGGATAAGAAATGGCTGCCGCTTGTGCCCCATTAATCGTGGTTTTCCCTTGGGCATTTAGCGCCGCGATCGCGAAACTCATGGCCACGCGATGATCGTTATAGGCTTCAATTTCGGTGCCGGTTAAATTCCCCCCACCGACAATTTCTAAGCCATCGGAGCGTTCTGTCACCTTTGCCCCCATTTTAGTTAACTGGGAGGCCATCACTGCAATGCGATCGCTTTCTTTCACCCGTAATTCCGCCGCATCTTTAATTAGCGTTCTCCCTTGAGCAAATACTGCTGCCACGGCAATAATAGGGATTTCATCAATTAAACGGGGAATTAAGTTGCCGCCAATTTCTGCCCCTTTTAAGGAACAAGAACGAACCCGCAAATTGGCCACCGGTTCTCCGGCAATCAAGGTTTGATCTTCAATGGCAATATCGGCTTCCATGCGTTCCAGGGCATCTAAAATACCGGTACGCGTGGGATTAATCCCCACATTTTCAATGACTAATTCCGAATCGGGCACAATCATTGCTGCTACTAACCAAAAGGCTGCAGAACTGATGTCGCCGGGAACAACAATGGTTTGACCTTTTAGGGTGGGTTTCCCTTGAATCGTCACGGATTTGGTTTCAGCGTCGGTGGCAATATCGGCGCCAAAGGCAGCGAGCATGCGTTCACTATGATCTCGGGAAAGAGAAGGTTCCGTAACTGTCGTTCGTCCTTCTGTCATTAATCCGGCTAACAGAATACAGGATTTTACCTGGGCAGAGGCAATAGGAGAGGTATAATCAATGGCTTGCAGCGACTGTCCTTGAATGGCAAGGGGGGCGCGGGAGTTGTTTTGTCTGCCCCAAATTTGAGCCCCCATTTGTTTAAGCGGTTCTACGACTCGGGACATGGGGCGCGAGCGTAGGGATTCATCCCCGCTAATGACGAAAAAGCGCTGGGGAGAAGAGGCGAGCAACCCCAACATTAAACGGACTGTGGTTCCTGAGTTGCCGGCATCTAAGACCGCATCGGGTTCTTGCAGATTGCCGTTGCCTACTCCTTCTACTTCCACTTGTTGGGGATTGAGTTCGGAAATACTGGCCCCCATGGCTCTTAAACAACGAGCGGTACTCCTAGGATCTTCTCCTAATAATCCCCCTTGGATGCGCGTTTTTCCCTGCGCGATCGCGCCCAACATTAAGGCACGGTGGGAAATGGATTTATCCCCAGGCACCCTTAAATTCCCTTGCAAGGTAAGTCCCGCCTTCGGGGGATCAATCACTAATTGTTGCTGCGAATGAGAAGAATGGATCGTGATAATCGACTGATTCATTATGGGTTTCAAATAACAACGAATTAATCAGTTTTTAACAACTATTTTGAGAATAATTGCATTAATTATGTTAGCTATCGCTGCATCTTATCATTGTTGACGCTGATTAATCCAAGGCAATCATCCCGACACAACACTTAGATATTTTTATTGAGCCGCCGCACTAACCAATAACTAATAGAAAGCGCAAAAATAGCAACCGCTAAAGCCATTAAATCGGTATTGGTATATTGTTTCAGATCAAAAATAATGATTTTCCGCGCGATCGCAATTAGGGAAGTCGCAATGACTAATTCTACTTGAAAAATATGTTTCCTTAGATAAGCAGTAATATTATCTAATAATTCTAAAGCAATTAAAATATTTAAGAAAGCACCAAATACTTCGAGAAGCGTTTCCGTAAAAAAACCGGAAGGTTGTGAAGCAAATAGAATATTGCTTAAGAAAAAAAATAAATCAACTAACGCTACTAAAATGACACCCAATAAGGCAATTGTTAACACTTTAGCGACAATTACTTCCACCGATTCAGTAATTTGTAAAAATCGTTTTTCTTCCCATAATCGTCCGATTTTTTTTAACCACTCCGGCGTTTGTTTCATGTTGTTTTTCCCTAACCCAATAAGTTTTATTTTTGGTTGAAATGGAAATCATGAATTCCCTTATGTTTCTTCATCGATAACCGCTTTGCGGTCTAATAACACTAAATTTCGCAATTGTTCGGTATCCAGTTGGGTTAACCAGTTTTCTCCTGCATCAACCGTTTGTTCCGCCAGTTGTTTTTTGCTTTCAATCATTTCATTGATCCGTTCTTCCAGGGTACCAGTGCAGATGAATTTATGCACCTGAACATTCTGTTTTTGGCCAATGCGAAAAGTGCGATCGGTAGCTTGATTTTCTACTGCTGGATTCCACCAACGGTCAACATGAAACACATGATTGGCTCGGGTTAGATTTAAGCCAGTGCCTCCGGCTTTAATGGAGAGAATAAAAATCGGCGGGGCATCGGGATCATTTTGAAAGCGATCCACCATTTCTTCCCGTTGTTTTTTGCGTGTTGCCCCGTAAAGAAAGGGCACTTCACAATTGAATTGTTTTTCTAAATAGACTTTAAGCAGCTTGCCCCATTGAGCAAATTGGGTAAAAATTAAGGCGCGATCGCGCTCTGCAGTTAACTCTTCCAACATTTCCACCAACCGCAACAGTTTGCCGGAACGTTCCGGGGAAACCAAGGCATTTTCCTTCTGCAACAAAGCCGGATGATTGCATAACTGTTTAAGCTTCATTAACAGCGTCAGAATTTTGCCATGGCGTTGAATCCCCTCGGCTTGTTCAATGTCGCTGAGGGCTTGATCGACGATTTCTTGATACAGTTTTGCCTGTTCGCTAGATAACCCGCAATAAACATTCATTTCCTGTTTTTGGGGTAAATCTTGGATAATTTCTTGATCGGTTTTCACCCGTCGCAAGATAAAGGGTTGCACCAACGAACGCAGGGTGTGTAAGGAATCGCTATCGCTGTATTTTTCAATGGGCGTGGCGAAGCGGCGTTGGAAAAATTGGCGCGATCCTAAATAGCCCGGATTTAAAAAGTCAAGAATGGACCATAATTCTGATAGGCGATTTTCTAGGGGCGTTCCTGTTAAGGCAATGCGGAAATTGGCCTCTAAACTGCGCACCGCTTTCGACTGCTTGGCTTGGGGATTTTTGATATTTTGGGCTTCATCGATAATCACCCCTTCCCACTCAACATTGCGGAGAGTGCTGGCATCTCGCTGCGCCAAGACATAGCTGGTAATAACTAAATCATATTGTTGCGCTTGTTTGGCAAAGGGTTTGCCTTTCTTGCGCTTTTCCCCATGATGAACCAACGTGGAACAATTTGCGGCAAAGCGTTGCACTTCCCGTTCCCAATTGCCTAAAACTGAAGTGGGACAAATTAATAAGGTCGGTCCCGATAATTCCTCATTTTCTTTGAGATGCAACAAGAACGCGATGGTCTCAATGGTTTTCCCTAAGCCCATGTCATCGGCCAAACAACCGCCTAAGCCCCACTGTTGCAAAAAGGCAAGCCAACCTGCCCCTTTTGCTTGATACGGGCGCAGCTCCCCCTGAAACCCTTGCGGGGTCTCAATGGGGTGCAAAGATTGATTGTCCTTTAAGTTGGTGATTAACTGTTGCAGCGCCCCACTGGCTTCAAAATTGACAATGGGCAATTTTCCCATGGTCTGGGTTTCGCCGCTGCTGAGACGGACGGCATCTTCCACAGAAAAATTCATTTGCTCATCGCTAGCACTGAGAAGATTTTGTGCCGCTTTGACATCGCTGGGCTGCAGCGCCAACCACTTGCCGTTTACTTCCACCAAAGGAGACTGTTGTGCCAATAGCTGTTCAAACTCTTTTCGAGACAGCGTTTCATCATCAACCGCCAATTCCCACTTATAATTAAGCAAACTTTGCAACCCCAATTTTTGTCCTTGTTTGGGGGCTTGGGCTTTCACTTTCACCCCTAAGCGTCTTTCCCCTTCACCAGGGGCTAAACCAGGGGGTAAGATAATGCCGAATCCATTTTCCGATAAACGCCAAGCACTGGAGCGAATGAACTCATAACTTTGAATGGGATCTAAGGAACAGCCTGTGGGAGTCGGTTGCTGTAAGCTGTCATGAATCGCAGGATATAAGCGCAACGCTAATCCCAAGCCGCGTAATAAGGTTTCTTGGGGGTTGTTTACCCGTCGTCCTTGATAGGTTAATTCTTCGGCAGATGCCTTCCAGATGGTAGCGGCATCAATAAAACAATTTTCTTGCTCTCGGGCTTGCAAGCCATATTCCAGTTGCCAGTTTTCTTGTTGTTGGTGGGAAGGGGGAACAAGCCGGAAACAAGGGCGAAAGGTATTTTGTCCCAGCGAGTCTAAGACATGCTGTCCGAGATAATTTTGAACCGGTGCTGTCCAAAGTTGAAGGGCTTTTTCCAAGCGGCGCAAGCTCATGCCTTCTGCGGTGAACGTCGGTTGGTCGCTAGAGAGGGCAGTAAACCAACGCTTAATTACCGGCGTCGTGACAGGGGGAAACTTTTGGCTGCCATAGCGGCGGATTTGGGCATCAATAACGTGACTGAGAAAGTGAATAATCAGGGTTTGGGGTTCGCTATTCAAGTCATGGGCACGACAGCTATGGGGCATTTGCTGCGCAAAGGTTTGTAAACGGCTTTGGTCGGCTGGGGCATCAAACAGCGGTTGCCAAATGGCGGTTGCTTGTCCGGCTTCCTGGGATTGGAGTTCCGGTAAAAATTTTGACCGAGCCAGCAACTGGCAACTCCACCGATATAGATGGGACCAAAACCGTAAACTCCCGCTTTCAATGTCACTGAGAGGCAGGTTTTGCAAGAATTTCCGAGTAAGTTCCGGGTTCAAAGAATATCCCCAAACGTACCAACTCTGAAGAAATACCTTTTCCGGATTTTCCGGGGATTGCTGGGCAAGGAGCGGTAGAAAGCGATTTTTGCCGGTTTCTTGGGTGGGAAGTGTCAGCAACTGTTTTGTGGCATTGCCAAGTTCATCACGGGAAATTTGCTGTTGGGTTAAGGCACTGGCGAGTTCCCCTTCACTGAGAGTTAAGGGATGGTAACCAGGCGTTTTTTCGAGGGTGATTCCTTGACTGGTACGCCAGGTTTCTCCCCAGATAAAGAATGCTTGCTTTTGTCCCCCGGACAGCCAAATTCCGTGTAACTTTGTCATTATTGATACGTTATTGATGGTTTGTCATTACAAAAGCAAAAATGCCAAGGGCATAACGACTAGCGACTTTCCCCCGACATTATGAGACTTATATTTTCTACCTTACCGTTTTCTTTCGCCTTCGGTGAAACGGTTCCCAAAGAAATCAGGAATGGATTATGAATGATGAATTATGAACGATGAATTATTGATTGTTGATTGTCAATTGTCAATTGTCAATTCTCAATTCTTTAGTGCTAGCATTGCCACAGAGAAAGGAAAGAAGAATAGTCAATTAAGGAAAGAAGACAATAATGATGGAATTTGAACAGTCAATATCCTTTGATGGCAGGGATATTCGGCTCAAGGTGGGACATTTTGCACCACAAGCAGGCGGTTCCGTCTTGATTGAATGCGGCGAGACATCAGTTCTAGTTACAGCTACTCGCAGTGAAGCGCGAGAAGGAATTGATTTCTTGCCCTTACTCGTCGATTATGAAGAACGGCTCTATGCTGCGGGCCGCATTCCCGGCGGTTTTTTACGGCGAGAAGGCCGTCCGCCTGAGAAGGTAACGTTAACCAGCCGTTTGATTGATCGTCCCTTACGTCCGTTAATTCCGCAATGGATCCGCGATGATATCCAGGTTGTTGCCACCACCTTATCCATGGACGAATTAGTCCCCCCGGATGTGTTAGCGGTAACGGGCGCTTCCATTGCAGTAACCTGTGCTCAGATTCCCTTTTACGGTCCCATGGCGGGCGTACGTGTGGGCCTAGTTGGAGATGATTTTATCATCAATCCTACCTATGACGAAATTGAAAACGGGGATTTAGATTTAGTGGTCGCTGGCTCTCCTAACGGGATTGTTATGGTGGAAGCGGGCGCGAATCAGCTGCCGGAACAGGATGTTATAGAAGCCATTGAATTTGGCTACGAGGCAGTTCGCGATTTAATCGAGGCCCAAAACCAACTCATGAAAGATCAGGGAATTTCCTTGGCCAGTGAAGAACCGCCAGAAACAGATCCCAAGCTGGAAGAATTTGTCAAATCCAAAGTCACTGAACCCATTAAACAAGTTCTGCAGCGGTTTGATTTAGATAAACATGGGCGCGATGAGTTACTAGAGGAAATCAAAACCAACGAAGTGGAAAACGCGATCGCGGAACTGCCGGAAGATGATCCCCTGCAAGTAACCGTCAATGAAGACCCCAAAGCCATTGGCAATGTCTTTAAGGATGTTACTCGCACTCTTATGCGCAACCAAATTATTGAAGATGGGGTTCGCGTCGATGGACGGAAACTTGACGAAGTTCGCCCTGTCACTTGCAAGGTGGGAGTGCTTCCCAAACGGGTTCACGGCAGTGCCCTCTTTCGTCGCGGCTTGACCCAAATTATGTCTCTTGCCACCTTAGGAACACCGGGAGATGCGCAAGATTTAGCGGATGAACTGCATCCCAACGAAGAAAAACGCTACTTGCACCACTATAATTTCCCCCCCTACTCTGTGGGAGAAACCAAACCCCTGCGTTCTCCAGGACGACGGGAAATTGGCCACGGCGCTTTAGCGGAACGGGCAATTACCCCGGTTCTTCCGTCGAAAGAGGATTTCCCCTATGTGTTGCGAGTCGTCTCGGAAGTATTGTCTTCCAACGGTTCCACGTCCATGGGGTCGGTGTGCGGTTCCACATTATCCTTGATGGATGCCGGCGTTCCTATCAGCAAACCGGTTAGCGGCGCTGCTATGGGCTTAATCAAAGAAGGGGACGAAGTGCGCGTCTTAACCGACATCCAAGGAATGGAAGACTTCCTGGGAGACATGGACTTTAAGGTTGCCGGAACCGATACCGGGATTACTGCCCTGCAAATGGACATGAAAATTACTGGGTTAAGCTTGGATGTGGTGCGTCAAGCCATTGAACAGGCCAAACCTGCCCGTTTGCATATCCTGGAAAAAATGATGGCGGTTATTGATAAGCCCAAATCTGAGTTATCGCCGTTTGCTCCTCATTTAATCAACTACAAAATTGATCCTGATTTAATTGGGTTAGTGATTGGTCCCGGGGGTAAGACGGTTAAAAACATTACGGAACAAACTGGGGCAAAAGTTGATATTGATGACAACGGTGCCATGACCATTTCGGCATCTGACCGTGATAGTGCCATTGAGGCCCTGAATCAAATCAAAAGTCTCACCCGTAAAATCAGCGAAGGGGATGTCTGTGTGGGGCGCGTAACCCGGATTATTCCCATCGGTGCTTTTGTCGAATTAATGCCCGGCAAAGAAGGGATGATCCACATTTCTCAACTGGCCGAATATCGCGTTGGCAAAGTGGAAGATGAAGTTGCCGTGGGCGATGAAGTGGTTGTTAAGGTTCGGGAAATTGATAATAAAGGGCGTTTAAATCTGACTCGCCTCAATATCCATCCTGACGAAGCGGCAGCAGCACGGGCTAGCGCTGAGCGCGAATAACGAATTGCGTTTTAGAGGTTGTTTGGTGAGCTAATTGTTATTGCTTAGCACCAACCGCCTCTGTTAGCGGTTGGCTTTTGGAGCGAGAAGACTGGCTGCTTTATCTATGGTTATCGTTGCTTTGAAAGATGTTATTGCTGAGTGCTCGCCAAGTTCAATATTGTCAAGTTGCTCGCCAAGGACAAACGGGAAAAGTAGAAGTGATGCCTGGTATTGTTTACCAAGGAAAAATTTTTATTCGGGGAGAAATTTTTCCCATTCGTGAAAAAAAGCGCGCGATCGCGTACAGCCGTCAACAATTTAGCTATTACCAAGAACAAGTTTATATTCTTTTAGTAGAAGAAAACGATCGAGTGACGCTTTGGTATGAAAATTCTGAACTCACTCCCCTATCATCTAATAATAATCAATTCTTTTCGGATTTGATTTCCAGCATTGACCTCAAGCAACTTGTCTTCCAGATGCGCGGGGAACAAGGCATTTCTATGAGAACAAAACGCAGAGGCTTGAGAACCTTTCGTCAATGTTTCTCGGCAAAAGAAGCAGTCCACTGGCTACAACACTATCTTCAAATTAGTCATCGCGATGCCATTCGGTTAGGGCAACGTTTATTGAAGGAAAACTGGATTTATCCCCTAAATAGCAATACTAACGCTTTTCAAAATGGGGATGTTCTCTACCGTTTTCGTTTCGATTAATTTCAAAGAGCGCGATAATCATCAATCATTTTTAAAGTCAGAAAACCACCAATGGGGTGAGGAACTTATAACTTGAGCCATTCTCGCAGCCATTTTTTTAGGATGCGATCCATCGTTATACAACACTTCCTGGCGATAAATTGGGTCTGAAACTAGTGAAAAAAATAAATCAATGTAAGGAATTTCCAGTGCTTGAGTTTGTTGATAAAACTCTTGAGATAGCAGTTTAATTCTTTCATTATGAGAATCATCTGCCACAGGAGGCGGCCCCACCATTAAGACTTGATAGTTGCGCTTTGCTCGACTCAAAATTTGATTAATATTAGTGCAGGCATCTTTATACGAAACTCGAAGCGATCCATTTTTGTGAGTTGATAAATTAACTGAGCTTCACTGCAGTTCCTGTTGCTGTAATGACTAACATAGTTCCTTCCTCATCAACCTTAATTGTCCCCGTATCAACTTTAATGCCAATAACAGCGTCTGCCCCCAATTTTTCAGCCCTTTCCGTCAGTTCTTCCACTGCTTGTTTTTGTCCTTTGGTAAAGAGTTTCTCATAGCTTCCCGTGCGTCCGCCAAAAAAGTCACGGAAACCAGCAAAAAAGTCTCTTAAGGCATTGCTGCCATAAACTACTTCTGCAGTGACGATGTCTAAGTATTCTTCGATGGTTTCTCCCTGGAGGGTATCGGTTGTTGTAGTTAGCATTTTTATTTAGCGCGATCGCGCTTCGTTTATATATTCCTACATTTTAGAATAAAGGACTATACTGCAAGCAAGGGCTGTACAGCATGGGAAAAACCAGGCAACAACGGCGATGTTATATGATCTGTTTCTCCCAAAGTTGCCGCTAAAACTAATTGTCCTTTTTGTTGCCAATACACCTCAAACTGTTTCTGAAACCCGTCAACAATCCAATATTCCTGAACCCCTTGCACCGAATACAGCTTCAATTTCGCTTCTCTGTCGCGACGGATATTGGTTTCCCCCGGCGACAACACTTCTATTACTATAAGTCTTCACGGAGAGTAATCTGATTACTTTGAACACAATCTTCTTTAACTTGTGGAAAAAGAATTGTTCGATATCTCCCTTTTCCTTTGAATCGTGGTTTCCCAGACTTTTTCCCATTTTTATCCCCTCCCAACCAACGTTGAAACGCCAAATCAACTCTTTTAACACAATCTTGAAGGACTTGTGATTGAACTTCCTTAGCCGGAAATTGTGACATTAATTTTTTAAAGTACCTCCTATGATTGATTGTCAGAGTGTTGGCGATACAGCCATCCCCTTAGCAAGGCTAAAGCGAACATTCCTAACAACGCCAAACCCAGCAGCCATTTTCCGCCGGTAAAGATTCCTGCCCCTAAAGCCACAACCGGAGGCGTGGAGACGGCAACGCCAAGACCTAAGGCAGGCAGAAACCTACGCCACTGCATTTGCGTTAGCCCCACCGCATAGCAGACAAAATCGAATAGTCCCGTCATCAAAAAGCCTGCCACTAAGAAAGGGTTGGTTTCTAGATAGTTGGAGGAAAAAGAATCCACTTTTCCCATAAACCGTTGACCCACTAAGCGTTGTACCAGCCCGCGACCGTAGCGTTTAGCAAGATAGAAATTCAGAGAACAGGCCGCTAAATCCGCGATCGCGATGACGAGGATCCCTTGCCAAAAGCCAAACAAAGTCCCCGCTAACACGGAATAAGCGGTACTGGGAATGGCAGGAATTGCGATACTAACTGAACGCAACAACCATAGGGCAAAGGGGGCCAAAACGCCCAACTGCTTGACCTGAGCGCGGATTTGTTCAATCCCGATTTCCCGGACTAACGCGATCCCCAATACGAGGATTATTCCCAAACCGAACAATCCTAAAAAATCAAGCCATCTTCGACGTTGAGGAAAGGATTTGTTCTCTTGCTTAGAAAATTGGTCAGCCATATTTGCGAATTTAGGTACGAGTTCATTCTACCGTAAACTATCCGAGATTAGTTTGGAATTGGGGTATGTTTGACCCGTTATTTGCACTCCTTATGAACTAATTGGATATAATTCGGAGTTTTAAACGAAGAAAATGATCGCGAGTATTGGCGAGAAAAGTGCGATTGGACTTGTCGCGATCGCAATGTTTTTATGGAATTTATTGATTGCTAAGATAGGCATGGCCTGGTCAAAAGAGCGCGATCGCGCTTGAAACAAACGTTCACAAAAACTAATTATGCTCCTTGAAAAAAAGAAGCCTTTATTTGTGTTGGTTAGACAATAATTGGTCGCGATCGCGTTAGTTCAAATCAAGGCATTCGCCTGGCAACTTTCAGGAGAGGTGGAGTCCCATGGCGCGATCGCGGTTCCTGAATACATTATTTGGTCAGACGTTTCCAAGCATTTTCCAGGGCTTTTTTCATGCGAGTTCCGGCTTGGGTGACACGATGTTGAAGATCTTGCCATTTATCTTGGAGATAATCCGCTGCTTCGTCTAGGGCATTGCTGTCATGTTTGCCGGAAGAAGCCAATTCACCTTTGACTTGTTTAACTTTGACCCGTACCGTTTCCGGGTCATCATCGGGGTTAATCAGAGATTGTAAGCGATCGCGCATCTGTTTTACCAAGTTTTTCACTTGTTGAGATTTTTCACTTAAAAAGCCTTTTAACCCTTCCGGTTCACTTTTAACGCGATAGGTGGCATCATCTTTGATAACAACCGCATCGGTGTCGATGGCTTCCACATCTTCCGGGAACAAGACAGCGCGACTGGCAAACGGACTGGCAATATCGCCGCCTAAAACATAAGCCACAATGTCGCCGGTTTCCCAATCGAATAAAAAGTCATCAATCCAACCAACCGGTTCATTGCTGTTGCGAGTGCGAACAACCCTGCGAATTAAGGGATTGATCGGATCACCAGGATCATCGATTCCAATACTGGAATAAGTCAGCCGTACTCCGCCGTGAGACGACGGAGCCTGCGGCTGACCGTTGGTCAACACAGCATCGGGTCCCACGGTTGCTACGGCTTCCAGTGGCATATACCCTTGGTCGCTAGTAAAATAGGAAACGCGACCAGCCTCATCCACCCAAACTTCTTCAACGCGCCCGTAGCCTTTGGCGATGCTGCGATCCATGGCGGTTAACCCAATCATTTGACTACGACGGATGACATTCATTTTCATTGTCACCTCCTGTTGACGGTTTAATGAAGAAACCTGTATAACAACCACTTTGATCGTAGACTTAAGTTTACCGAATCCTCTAGCGGGCAATACCGTCCAAACGAGTCCGCATTACCGAACCCATGGTTTCTTAAATTAAGTTTTGTAAAAGCTTTTTTCACGAAATTTAGCTCTAGGAGCGAAGATGAGAGCTAGGAAACGATAAAATAATCAAGATTGCTCTGGTGACTCAATTTGGCATGAGCTGATCGCAATTAACTGAATTTGTCAGATACAGTTAAGTCGCTCTCACTCCATCCTTTGGAGAACTTTATAAAAAACAATCAAAATAAATTGCTTTGGGAGGAATATAAAAATGCAAGATGCCGTAACTAGTTTAATTCAAACCTATGATGTCACCGGTCGTTATTTAGACCGGGATGCCATGGATCAATTGCAATCCTACTTTGCATCCGGTACCGCTAGAGTTGAAGCGGCAACCATGATTAATGCCAATGCTGCTGCGATTGTGAAAGAAGCAGGGCGACAATTATTTGATGAACAGCCGGAATTAATCCGTCCCGGCGGCAATGCTTACACCACTCGCCATTATTCGGCTTGTCTGCGGGATATGGATTATTATCTGCGGTATGCCACTTATGCCATTGTTGCCGGAGATACCGATGTGTTGGATGAGCGTGTGTTAGAAGGGTTGCGGGAAACCTATAATTCGCTTGGCGTTCCCATTGCCCCAACAGTTCGCGGCATTGAAATAATGAAAGAGATGATCAAACAAATGATGGAAGAAGCGGATATTAGCGATACCTCTTTCATTGACCAACCCTTTGACCACATGAACCGTGAATTAAGCGAAAAAGATATTTAAAAGTGTTGCTTGGCAAGAGTGTTGCTTGGCAAGGGCGATCGCGCGATCGCCCCGATTCTGATTAGCAGTTGCTTGGGCTTACAGTTGTCCGTAAACGGGAATGGTAGCCCCCCGGACATCTTTCGCCGCTTCCGAGGCAAGATAACACACGGCTTCAGCAATAGATTGGGGTTTTACCCATTCATGGGCTTTGTCGCTGCCCATGGCCTCTCGGTTGGTGGGGGTATCAATGATACTGGGAAGAACGCAATTCGCGGTAATATTGTCGTAGTCTTTCACTTCTTCGGCAATGGCTTGGGTTAAGGCAACGACGCCCGATTTGGAAGCGCAATAAGACGCAAGGCCACCCATGGGTTGCACTGCCCCTTTGGAACCAATGGTGACAATGCGGCCGTAACCGTTTTCCATCATGGAACGCAGGCTATGTTTACAAGTGAGGAAGGTGGTTTCCAGGTTTAACTGGAAGTCTTGTTTCCAGGCATCATAGCTGTAATCGACAATATTTCCCATAGAAAAGCCGCCAACTAAATGAATTAAAACATCAACGCGTCCCATGTCTTTCACTAGTTGCGCGATCGCGTTTTCGTCGCCGACATCGGCATTAACAAAGCGAATACTCTGAAATTCACTGGGTGATAGCGCTTCTTTGAGACGTTCCAGGGATCCTTGATTGCGATAGGGAATGGTTACTTTTGCCCCCCGTTTGACCACTGCCGGGGCAACCCCTAATCCTAATCCGCCAGTGCCGCCGGTGAGGAGAACTTGCTTACCTTCCATAAATTATTCCTTATGCCTCTTTGATTCAACTTTTTTCAACGTAACAAACCCATTTAACTGCAAACTTAATGCAAAAAGTCCCTTATCATGAAAAGAGTGTTTGCATTATAGATCGCGCTAACTCGAAATGAAAGAATCTTCCATTCTGGACTTAGAAGGCATTAGCAAAAAATATTCCCGTCAAGCGAGTCCGGCTGTCAATCAAGTTAGTGTCAGTTTACCCCAAGGCCATTTACTGAGTTTATTAGGCCCCTCCGGGTGTGGAAAAACGACGCTATTGCGCCTCATTGCCGGGTTTGAACAGCCGTTTCAAGGAAGCATTGCCATTGCTGGGAATATTGTAGCCAATAGCAACTTCCATCTTCCCCCAGAAAAACGAGATGTGGGCATGGTATTTCAAGATTACGCCTTATTTCCCCACCTAAATGTTACGAAAAATATTGCCTTCGGTTTAAGCCAAAACCGGAAAAAGCATCGCGGGCAACTCAAACAACAAGTCCAATCGGCAATTGCGCTAGTGGGATTGGAAGGGCTAGAAAATCGCTATCCTCACGAATTATCCGGCGGCCAACAACAACGGGTCGCCTTAGCTAGGGCATTAGCCCCTCGTCCCAATTTAGTATTATTAGATGAACCGTTAAGCAATTTGGATGTGCAAGTGCGTCTGCGGTTGCGTACCGAACTGCGGGATATTCTCAAAGCTGCGGGAATTGCCGCTGTTTTTGTCACTCATGATCAAGAAGAAGCGCTTTCCATTGCCGATTCAGTGGCGGTAATGCAACAAGGGCGGCTAGAACAACATGATGCCCCGGAAACCGTTTATACTTTTCCTGCCTCTCGGTTTGTGGCGGAATTTGTGACCCAAGGAAATTTGATTCCCGCTTATTGCACCCATCATGGCTGGGAAACCGAAATTGGCACCTTTGCCTTATCCGCCTCCCAAATTTCGGAAGAAGTAACCGGCGACTGCGGGGAGTTAATGATTCGTCAAGAAGATATGACCCTGACTCCCGATGGCGATTCTGATATTATTATCCGCGATCGCGAATTTTTGGGACGAGAACATCGCTATCGTTTACAATTGCCCTCAGGAAGCGAATTAAAGGTTCGCAACCATCAAAAACAGCCCTTATCGCTACAAACACCAGTGCGAGTCAGTTTAGATGAAGGGATGCTGCAGTTATTTCCAACCGGCACCAGCGAGCAAGCTACATTAGGACGCAATGAACCGCAATTAACCCCTAACCGATAATCCTTTGGATGATGCTTTCGACGGCAACAACGACCCAACAAAAACACCCGCAAGACAGTTTTCGGATCGCATTTGCCCCCCTTTGTCTCGATGAAGTGTATCGCTTAGCCGATGATTCCGCCAATGGCGCGATTGTGGTAATGAGTGGAACAGTACGGGAACAAACGGCGGGAAACCCCGTTGCCTATTTAGAGTACCAAGCCTATGAACCCATGGCAATCGCGCTGTTTCAGCAAATTGCCAGTCAAGTCCGCGAACAATGGCCGCCGGTGAACCGGGTTATTATCCATCATCGCATTGGACGCTTGCAAATCGGCGAAATTAGTGTTTTAGTTGCTGTGGGATGTCCCCATCGTAGCGAAGCCTTTGCTGCCTGTCAGTACGCGATCGACACCTTGAAACATAATGCCCCGATCTGGAAAAAAGAAGCCAATATCAATCCTGATGGCAGTATTGAAGCCAATTGGGTAGATTGCCCTCGATGTTGATGGCAAAATATGCCATGAATCTTGGCCATAGTGTTGATCAATTCCACTAACACGATTATTATTCCATTCATTCTGCATTTGCTTCACAATTGCTCATTATCATGATTATTAAAATCCTGTTCCAATGGTTAATTATTCTTTCCCTAATTCTGTTTCTGCCTATTGTCCCGCCTGCTAAGGCTGTTGCCCCATTTTCTCCCCTCTCTTCAGCGATTGCCCAAACCGATACGTTTCTTTCGGAATTATCAGGGAAGAGAGAAGCTTATAAAAAAGTATCCCTACAAGGCGGCTTTGCTGAAGCTAAGGTAAACTTTTTCCGTGAAGGAATCGCGGTATTTGAAACTCAAGCAAAAAGCAATTCCAACATTGATTCTGTTCAAGCGACAGTTTTTGCTGTCGGTTCGGATGTGAAAGGGCGATCGCTGTTTGTTTCTCCGAATTTTGAAATTCCCAGGGCTTGCAGCAAAGTTGATATTTGTTCTTCCAATCGTACCAAAAATTTTGAGTATAAAATTGATAGCAACTTAGCAAAATATATCGATAAAATTGATGTTTTTGTTAATACTCGTTGGGATGCAAAAAAACTAAGAAAAAGTATGAATCAAAACCTAGCTGATAATTGCGCTAGCTACGATGATCTTCCTCCGAAAGTTAAAATGGCTATTGCCAAAGAAGCTGGCGTTACAAGTTGTTCCCGGCAATAGGCGGTTCCCTCTCCCGCGATCGCGGGTAATGCCGCAATTAAAAATTTGACAGAGATAAAGCAATGATCGATGATTCCCCAAGGCGCGATTGCCGAAGGCAACTAGCTTCGCTACATTGCGACTTAGTGTCACCAAGGAATTTCTCTTGAGACAACGTTCTTCCTACTGGCAACTTCTCCCTTATATTCGTCCGCAAGCCGTTACCATTACCAAAGCCCTTATTTGTACGCTGGTTTTTGTTGGCTTTTGGCCGCTTCTTGCTTCCCTAGCCGGTGTTATTTCCACTGCTGTGGGCAATGGAGACGTTACCCGCAGTGCCCAATTAATTGGCCTTACCGCCCTCATTTTCCTGTTGCAAAAACTCGCGCAATACGGGCAAGACTTGCTAATGGCAAAAGTTGCCCTGGATATTGCCTATGAAGTTAGAACGGACCTTTACGGGCATCTGCAAAGCCTCAGCATTGATTATTTTGAAACCGCCCGCACCGGCGACTTATCTTATCGCCTCACCGAAGACATCGATCGCGTTGGCGAAGTCGTCAACAAAGTGTTTCACCAGTTTCTCCCCAGTGTTTTACAACTCATTGCCGTCTTTTTTTATGTGGTTTATCTCAACTGGCAACTTACCCTAGCTTTATTGCTTGTCGCGCCGTTGATTGCCTTTCTGATCAGTTGGTTTGGGGAACAAGTGCAAACGCTTTCCCGACGCAGCCAAAATCGCATTTCTGACCTCTCCTCTATGTTAACGGAGGTCTTTAGCGGCATTCGGTTAGTCAAAGCCTTTGCCGCCGAAGAATACATGCTGAATAAATTCCGCCGCGAGGCTAAACAAAACCGTCAAGCCAGATATGAAGCGGAACGTCTGAAAGCGATTCAGTTTCCCATTGTCGGCTTTTTAGAAGCGCTGGCCGTTTTACTGCTGTTTCTATTAGGCGGATGGCAAATTGCTCAAGGCAACTTAACCGCTAGCGAGTTTATCAGTTATGGGGCAGGTGTTTTAATGCTTATTGACCCCATTTCTATCACCACCACCAACTACAATGAATTTAAGCAAGGGGAAGCCTCAGTAGCGCGCGTTTTTGAATTGATGCTGATTGAGCCGGGAGTGAAAGAACAAGCAGCAGTTGCCATTCTTCCTTCCGTCAAGGGGCAAATCGAATATCGCAACGTCTTCTTTGCTTACCCCCAAAGCCGCGATTGGGTGCTGAGCGAGTTGAATTTTACCGTAAAACCGGGAGAAATGGTAGCATTAGTGGGAACGTCCGGGGCGGGAAAAAGCAGTTTAGTGAATCTCCTACCGCGATTCTATGATCCCCAAAAAGGGGAAATTTTAATTGACGGGTTTGACATTGGCGAAGTTACCCTCCATAGTTTACGCCGGCAAATCGGGATTGTTCCCCAGGAAACCATTTTATTTTCGGGAACCATTGCGGAAAATATCGCCTTTGGACAGCCAGAAACCGGTTTAGATGCCATTCAAGAGGCAGCGAAAATTGCAAACGCGCATCAATTTATTTCTCAATTATCGCAAGGCTATTATACCTATGTGGGAGAACGAGGGGTTAATCTATCAGGGGGACAACGGCAACGGATCGCGATCGCGCGGGCAGTATTGCTAGATCCGAAAATTCTCATTCTCGATGAAGCAACATCTGCCTTAGATTCCGAATCGGAAGCCCTCGTTCAACAAGCCTTAGATCGACTGTTAGCCCAACGAACTGTTTTGATCATTGCCCATCGTCTTGCCACGGTTCGCGGGGCTGATCGAATTTTTGTCTTAGAACAGGGAGAAATTATTGAAGTGGGAACCCATGCCCAACTGGCAGCCCAAAATTCTCGTTATGCGCAATTTTATGCCCAACAATTCCAATAACCTCCATCAAAGGGTTTCCAGATAGCCCAGCAAGTCTGACATATCTTGAGGTTCCGGTTGAAACTTGGGCATCGGCGGCGTATTCCCACTAGTCACTTGATTAATTAAATTTAACTCTGATTTGCGTTCGGAAATATTATGCAGGCTCGGGCCGACATTACCATCGGCTTTTGTGCCATGGCAACCGGCGCAATTGATTTGAAAAATTGCTTTTCCTCGTTCGGGATCGCTGGGGGCGGATAAAACTTCCTGTACATAGGGATCAGAAACTTTATACAGATAGACGCCAAGCACGCCAGCGCTAATAAGGAAGACGATACAGATTGCTACGATTATCAATCGCTTAGCCAGTTCTGATACTGGTTTCGCTACTTGATCTGCCACGATCTTGTTTGTACTCTCCACGCAAAATTAAGTTTATTAAACACTTCTAACTAAATGTTACCGTTATTTAAGGGGTGATGTCTTTGGTCAGTTCCCGATCAAAACCAGGAAACTGTTGGCGGAAATTTGGTAAGATGCACTCTGATGATGAAATTTGTTGGGAGTAACCAGTTATGATTGAACCTTTACTGCTGGGCATTGTCCTAGGCTTGACATTTGTTACCTTAGCCGGATTGTTTTTCGCTGCCTATCAGCAGTACAGACGCACCAATTAAAGGCTTTCAGTGACCAGAATTCAGTAACCAGTCATGTTTGCTTGTACTGAAATCAGACAAGTATTGCTTTTGACAGAAAAGTAAAGATTGATAACTGGTAACTGGTCACTGTTCACGGGGAATCATTCGAGGGGATGAGGTAAAACCAGCGCTAGAAAGTGAATAATAGCATCTGAAACAGAAAGTTCTTATTTTTATCACAGAACTAGTACAATAATTCAATATCTTAATGAGTCATTCCCTAGATACTGGAAAACCCCAATCTGACACTATCCTAGTCGTTGATGATTCTCCAGACAATGTTTTGTTAGTGCAAAGTATCCTGGAAGAAGAAGGATACCAAATTGATGTCGCCGAAGAAGGCGAAACGGCGATTGAAAAGGTGAATGTCGCGCCGCCGCAATTAATTTTGCTCGATGTGATGATGCCGGGGATGGATGGGTTTGAGGTAACCGAACGGATTCGCCAACAAGAAGACTTGCCGTTCATTCCCATCCTGCTAATTACCGCCTATGATCAGCCAAGTGTCGCCAAAGGGTTAGATAGCGGGGCAGATGACTTTATCCGCAAGCCGGTGGAATTGGAAGAGTTATTGGCGCGAGTCCGATCTTTACTGCGCTTGAAACATAGTGTCGATGAACGAGACGAAATTGCCCGTCAACGGGCCGATTTTGTCTCTCGGTTGACCCATGATTTGCGGACGCCATTGGTGGCAGCGGATCGGATGTTGAACTTGTTTCAGCAGGGGGCGCTAGGGGAAATGTCTCCGCAAATGGAAGAAGCAGTGGCAACCATGACTCGCAGCAATCGGAATTTGCTGGATATGGTAAATACCTTGCTGGAAGTTTACCGCTTTGAAGCGGGACGCAAGGTTTTAAATTTTGCCACAGTTGATGTCAAAGAAATTATTAATGAGGTAATTCAAGAACTTACTCCCTTGGCAGAAGAAAAAGGATTAAGTTTGAAAAAGCAGGATAAGATAGATGACGAGCAACTCACGGAAGTAGAAGGAGATCGCCTAGAATTAAGACGGGTCTTTACTAATTTAGTGGGAAATGCCATAAAATTTACCGATGAAGGGAGTGTGGAAGTTCGCCTTAAGCAACAGGAACAAGCAACAACGCCGGAATTAGTGATTGAGGTGGAAGATACGGGACCCGGGGTTTCCCCGGAAGAGCAAAAAACCCTATTTGAGCGGTTTCGGAAAGGAAAACATCAAAATTCCGGTAGTGGGTTGGGGCTGCATTTATCGCAACGCATTTTAGAAAGCCATAATGGCAGTATTACCCTAGATTCAGAAGTAGGGAAAGGAAGCACCTTTACTGTTAAATTACCCGTTAAGCAGGAATAGTTTGTAATTGGCAATGTTAGCTAGTACAGAAATTAAGGATACAGTTCAAGCACAAAAAGATTTTTTTGCCAGCGGAAAAACCAAGGAGATTAATTTTCGCAAGGAACAGTTACAAAAGCTGAAACAAGCAATTAGCGATTATCAAGATAGCATCACTGATGCCTTATTTCAGGATTTAGGAAAGCCTAAGTTTGAAGCAATTGTTACTGAAGTTGCTTATTGTGGTGAAGAAATCGATTATATTCTCAAACATTTAGACGGTTGGGCAAAAAAGAAACCAGTAAAAACGTCGCTTAACTTCTTTCCTGCTAACTCTTTTATTGTTCTGGAACCGTTGGGACAAGTGCTAATTATTGGCCCTTGGAATTACCCCTTTCAGTTAGTTATAATACCCCTTTTGGGCGCGATCGCGGCTGGAAATTGCGCGATTCTCAAACCTTCAGAAATGACCCCAAATACTTCACAACTTGTTTCCGATTTAATCAGTCAAACATTTGACCCAGATTATATCACTGTTGTGGAAGGGGATAAAACAGTTGCTCAGGAATTATTGCAACAAAAATTTGATCATATTTTCTATACAGGAAGCCCTGCTGTTGGCAAAATTGTGATGAAAGCGGCTGCGGAAAATCTCACGCCTGTCACCTTAGAATTGGGCGGAAAAAGTCCCTGTGTGGTTGAACCGGATGTTCATTTAGAATATAGCGCTAGACGGATTATTTGGGGCAAATTTATCAATGCGGGACAAACTTGTATTGCCCCTGATTATTTATTGGTTCATCGTGACATTAAAGAACAACTTGTCAGTGCAATGAAAGAGTGTATCAGGGAATTTTATGGAGAAAATCCTGCCGAAAGCCCTGATTACGCTAAAATTGTCAATTCTAAACATTTTAACCGGCTTAGTGAATTTTTAGGTGACGGCAACATTATTATTGGCGGCGAAACCGATGCCGAAAGCCGCTACATTGCCCCCACCCTTTTAGACAGTGTTAGCTGGGATGATGCGGTAATGCAAGAAGAAATTTTTGGTCCCATTCTGCCGATTTTAGAATATGATGAGTTGGAAAGCGCGATCGCGCAGATTAACGAGCGTCCCAAACCTCTTGCGCTTTACCTGTTTTCTAAGGATAAAAATAAACAAAACCAAATTCTTCAAGAAACTTCTGCTGGGGGCGTAACGCTCAATGACACAATTATCCACATTGCTTCTACCGAATTGCCCTTTGGCGGCGTTGGTGAAAGTGGTATGGGGGCATATCACGGCAAAGCAAGTTTTGATACTTTTACGCATTATAAAAGTGTCACCAATCGTAAATTTTGGTTAGATATTAAACTGCGTTATCCGCCCTACGCTGGTAAATTTAAGTTTCTCAAATTCTTGTTTAAATAGTCAGTTATTGATCCTAAAAAAAGATAGGGTATTCCTTTTCTTATAATGAAGACCATTGTTTACCAAAGCGTTTCTCCTGATTATGTTCCTACTTGGTTGCAAACCTGCCTCGACAGCGTTCGTGCGTGGTGTTATCAGCAAGGATGGGAATACACTCTCATTGGGGATGAAATTTTTTCCTTACTGCCGGATTGGTATTGGGAAAAAACCCGCCATCGAAGGATGATTGCCACTGATTTAGGGCGGCTGTTATTAGCAAAACAGTTTCTGGAACAAGGATACGATCGCGCTATTTGGCTGGATGCGGATGTTTTAATTTTTGCCCCGGAGTGGTTAGAGATTCCCATTACAGCGGAATATGCCTTTGGTTTCGAGGTTTGGGTTCAATTTCATAACAACAAACTGCGGGCTTATCCGAAAGTCCATAATGCCATTTGTGTGTTTTGTGCCGACAATAGCTTTCTCGACTTTTATATTCACGCTTGCAAACGCATTATCCAAGGGTTTCAAGGGCAACAGATGGTTCCCCAGTTAGTGGGGCCTAAGTTTCTAACCTTGCTTCATAATACAATGCAATTACCCCTAATTCGGGAAGTGGCAATGTTTAGTCCATTGGTGTTACAGGATATTCTAAACGGTGGCGGCAGTACCTTAAGGCTTCATCGGCAAATGCAACAAAGTCCCATTTATGCCGCCAATTTAAGTGCCTCGCTAGCAGGAAAAAAAGAGGGCTTAAGGGAACAGGATTATCAGCAGGCCGCAAAAATTTTGTTAAACCAGAAAAAACAGCTGAAGTATCCGGGACTCTAGGAACTCCTCCCCACAATTGCATCAACTGCTTGGATCTAGCGAACTAGGTTTCAGAAATGTTCTCGCCAAAATCGCGAAACATGGCCACAAAAGAAGAGTTCGGCGCAGCTAAGACAAATGCCGTAGAAGGCAAGCCATCAACTTTTCTTTGCAGCCGTTCGTAGTGTTGCGGGAAATGCTTATCGGGCGTTGCCATCCCTAAAAAGATAATATCGGCATTACGGGAAGTTTCTTGCAAAACCCGATCAAAAGAGCGGCCATCTGCAACAATAATTTGGGGAATTGCACTAATTCGCGATTGAGTAAGAAGTTGGTTCAGGTTATCCCGTGTTGGCAGAACCGCATTTTGGTGATGCACCACTAATTTGATATAAATATTGGCCTCTCGCCAACGGAGGTCGTTGCGCAGCAAATCCGCTAACAGCAACATTAAGTCGCCATTGGCTTGCATACTTTCTCCCCACCAAATATCAATGCGGCGACGTTTCCCAAAGCCTCGCTGACGGTTGTCCCGGAAAATAACGACATTCCGCTTAGCTTGATGAATTTGGGCAATCATCTTGCAGTAACTGCTGCGATGTTTTAGAGACTGACTATATCCCATGAGAATGGTATTGGGAACAATCGATCCTAAACCGTAGATTTTCACCAAATCTTGCACGCCGGCAAAAACATCATTCGCCATTACCACACGGACTAACGCTTGTACGCCTTTTTTATCTAAATACTTGCGAATCCGCCATTCTATTTGTTCTTGTTGAACTAAATCCCGGGAATCGCTTTTGACAACGCTAGAGACGGTAATTAACCCGCGTTCATGAATGAGCGAATTAGCCAATTCAATGAGAGACCAACGCTTGGTCGGCGCTCCTGACAGCACCAGAATATGAGGCCGCCAATTTTTGGGATCTTGCTCTCGAAAAGTGGGGTTAAGTTGGTAAACGCCAATGCGGAGCAATGCCATCCATAAACCGCGCCGCACATCTCCCCAGCTAACTTCCAGTTCTCGCCGCTGCAGCCAGAAAAAGAGACCTAGGCTGATGATAGCAGCCATGATGGTGGCAACTGCATTGATTAAAAACATAACTGCTAAACATCCCACCGCTCCCACTAAGGAAAGCGACCAATGCACCTTAAATTTGGGGCGAAAGGAGGGACTTCGCAAAAATGACTCAATTGCCGCCGAAAGATTTAAGACCATGTAGGTGGTCAGGAAAAACATGGTCAATACTGGGGCAATCCGATTCAAATCCCCAATGTACACTGCGGCAACAACGATTGCCAATGTCGTTGCGGTTCCCAGGCGCGGTTCCTCATTGGCGCCGCTGCCTTTCCCTAAAAAGCGCATCCAACGCGGTAAAACCCGGTCTCTCGCTAGGGCTTGTAGAATTGGCGGCGCTCCGAACATACTGCCTAAGTAAGGCACTGCTGAGGGTTGCTCCCCAAACCCCTAATAAAATCGCTGGCCCCCATAACGCCGTTTCTTTCATAATTAGAGGCGTTTCTACAAGGGTTTTAGCATCAGCGCGCGTTGCTATGACTAGAGGCAGGATCATGTAAATCAGATAACCGGTTCCCACAGCAGCGAGGGTTCCCACTGGAATGGATTTGGTGGGATTTTTCAAGTCTCCCGAGGTATTGACCCCTGACATGATACCTGTCACTGCTGGGAAAAAGACAGCGAACACTTGCCAAAACGGTTCGGAAACTTGTTCAGATGCCCCCCACATTTCAATTTCCGTTTGCTCTACGGGCTTTCCGAAAAAGAAAGAGAGCAAAGAAAGCGCGATCGCGCCCATAACCAAATATTGCACCTTGGTAGCCAGATCGGAGGATGTCAGGGCAACAAGACCAATTAAAACCGTTACCGTCAAGGCGACATACAATTGATTGAATTGGGGAAACTGATTAACGACACTTTCGGTAAATCCCAAGGTGTAAAGCGCCACGGACAAGGTTTGGGCAAAATAAAGCGGAATCCCCACT
This sequence comes from Cyanobacteria bacterium SW_9_44_58, assembly GCA_003021905.1. Lineage (GTDB taxonomy): Bacteria > Cyanobacteriota > Cyanobacteriia > Cyanobacteriales > Rubidibacteraceae > Halothece. The sequence goes on from PXPI01000106.1 coordinate 28,038, forward strand.
GCCCCGCCGGTTTCAATGCCCAGGGAACGACTGATCATATAATAAACCCCACCGCCGCGTACCAGTCGAGCCGTAGCAACTGCCGAAATTGATAAGGTAGTGAGAAACATAATTAAGGTAGAAAGCGTAACAATGCTTAACGTTCCCAAAAGTCCAACATTGCCAACAATCCAACCCATTCGCAGGTATAGAATAACCCCCAAAATCGCAAGAATCGAAGGGGTGAAAACGCCAGCAAAGGTTCCCTTTTTTTCGCGGTTGAAAGGAAACGTTGTTAATTGTTTTCGATTGAGAAAACGAAATTTCAACATGAATATTTGCGTTGGGAACGGATTAAAAATGCCGCCTCAATAGTGACTCGTTTCTATCAGAGAGATCTTTCTTCTAACCTGAAAGCATCGTACTATATAATATAAAGCGAGTTGTAGCCAGCAAAGGTGATAGCCATGACATTTGAAGAGTTTACCAGCGCGATCGCGCAAGGAAAACCTTGTCCTAACTCGTTGCCCCCTGCACTGCAAGGACTATGGATTGATAAACAAGGCGATTGGGACACAGCTCATCAAATTGTTCAAAATGCGAATGACAAGGATAGCGCTTGGGTTCATGCTTATCTCCACCGGGAAGAAGGAGATATTGGCAATGCCCGTTTCTGGTACGGACGTGCCGGAAAACCCGCTGGTCAAGGGTCTTTAGCCCAAGAATGGGAACAAATTGCCCAAGAATTGCTGGCTAAAGTGGCGAGTGAAGTTGGCGTTTAGCCTGTTGGATTTTCCAATCCACAAACCTTAACTGCTGATACAGCATTGCAATATGGGGTAAGTGCATCCCCTTCTCTGTTGCGACTTCTAAGGGGTTGCCAAAAATGGCTTCTACTTCTAAGGGGCGGTTGGCATCGCGATCGAGTTTCATACTGGTATGGTAAGGTTTCATTTTCTCCGTTCGTTCCATTAAATTTTGCAGGTATTCCGCAGAAAGATGACGATTATTAGCGGTTGCCCCTTGTGCTACTTCCATTGCCAGTGTTTCTGCTAATGATCGCGTTGCCTTATTAGCCATCAATTCTGCCGTTGTTGCATTGAGTAAGGCTGATAACCCATTAAACGGGATATTCCAAGCCAGTTTTTCCCACCGGGTTTGCAACAAATCGTCACTGGTTTCGGTGGTTATCCCTGCCTGTTGAAAGTCATGCGCGATGGCGTGAAGGTTGTCAGTTATGCCAGAAGGTTGTTGCTTGCTGCTGTATTCGGCAAATTTAATACTGCCATAATCGAGATGAACAATTTTGCCAGGGGCAACTTTATTGACACAAATAAAGCATAACCCACCGACAATAGGCGTATTGACAATTTCAGCAATTTTATCTTCTGCCCCTAACCCGTTTTGCAACAGTAAGACAACACCATCTTCTTTCACTACATGCGGGAGAATTTCCGGCAGAATCTGATTTTGCGTTGCCTTTAATGCGACAACCACAACATCACAAGGAGGCATCTGGGCAACATCGCGATAAGCATTGACTGTTGGTAACGTAAACTCTCCAAACTGGGCAGAATGAACGATCAACCCCTGTTCTTTGACTACTGTATAGTCACTTCTCAGGAGAAAGTGCACTTCCAACCCTGCTTGTTGCAAACATGCCCCATAAAAGCCGCCAATGGCGCCCGTCCCAATAATAGCATATCGTCGCTTGGACATGAATTCCCTCCCCCCCATTGATTTGCTATGGATTGATTAATCTAGAAACTAGAAATTAACGCCCTCGTAAATTGCGGCTAGTGAGAGTTCCACACCGACTGAGTTGAACTGTGCTACCTCAGTAGAATCGTCTAAGATGGTTAAATGCCAATCCTTACTTGTGTCTCGCCGATAGTTCATGACTGTGGTTGTCTCTTGATCAACTAAGACATATTCCTGTAACGTTTCTAAACTGCGGTAGAAATTAAATTTACGTCCCTGATCATAATCTCGGGTAGAATCAGATAAAACTTCAAAAATCACCACTGGATTCGTCACTGTGGTTTGACTCTCGCCATAATACGCTGGTTCACCCTCCAAAATCATCACATCAGGATAAGTAAATACATTGGCAGACGCAATCCATAAGCGTATATTTTCCGAGTAAAGTCGTTTTCCTTGTTTTCTTAAACTCGGTTTTAGTAACACACATAAATTCGTTACTAATTCATTATGGTTCGTCGTTCCCCCTGCGATGGGTATAGTTTCTCCATTGATAAATTCATGGCGAATTTCTGCTTGTGCTTCCCATTCCAAATATTGGCTAGGCGTGTAACTTTGTTGCGTTAACTGCGTGACCATAGGAAATCTCCGAACGCTGTTACTAGTTTCATCATAAGCAAAGTTACTGGCTTAACCACGCGATCGCGCTGCGAATCCATTCCTCGGGATTAGGATTTTTAGCTAATAAGGAATCTTGACTAATTACCGATAAAGACTGTTCAATTTCCTCATTAGAATAGCCTAACGCTAATAAAGTCATCTCCACATCTTCCCTAATTGCTGGTTTTGGCGCAAGACTTTCATCTCCTTTTTTCACTAACCCTGATTCGGTGTGCCATTGGGAAAGTTTCGTTTTTAATTCTAAGGCAATGCGTTCGGCGGTTTTCTTTCCCACGCCGGGCGTTTTTGATAATAATTGAATATTTTCCGTGACAATTGCCTCCACTAATTCGGGTAAGCCTAATGTATCAATAAGCGCGATCGCCATCTGAGAACCTACCCCATTCACTGCAATTAGTTTCCGAAATAAATCTCGTTCCGCGCCACTTTCAAACCCATATAAAATCAGATGATCCTCGCGAAGTTGTTGATCGGTAAAAATTTGGACTAACTCTGAATTTTCCTCCTCTAACTTTCGCCCCAACCGAGAAGGAATGTGCACCTCATATCCCACCTGATTCACTTCTAAAATCAGTTTTACCCGACTTCCCGTATCCCGTACTACTTGTATAACAGTTCCTCGTAAATAACTAAGCATCTTCTTCCGATTTTCCTCTTACCCCTTCGACAATTCGAGATAATTCCGATTTCTCATCAGACGAAATCCGACTCGGTGCGCCACTAATAATCCGTTCATAATTACGGAAAGAGGCTTTAATCTCGGGGCCATCTTCATCAATAATATACTCGCGAATCCCCTTATCATGGCCGGAACCGCACATTTTAAACACATTAATCGCCCGCGACATTTCCCCTCGAATTTCCACATACTGCAACATAATATAGCAGTTATTGGAATCACGAGGTACAGTAACAACATTGACTGAGTAAGGTTCATGACAAAATTTAATGACTTAATTGGTTCGGTGTCTAGCGTACCTCATTAGAGTAAGAATTGCTATAATAGTATCGGTAATCGTTGAAATATGGGAATCGGTAATGGAATGCGACCCCAGAAACTGATCCGTAAGCTTTAAAACATATGTTTTTTTGGAAGAAGTATTCATAAGGAAAACTATTTATTTCAATTAAATAGATACTCATTTTAATAACTATAACGAATATTAGTTATTGATTGAAAAAATTTAGGAATAGAACGACGATACATTTCGCATAAATGAGCCACAACATCAATCAGAGTAAGGCGATAATCTAATAAAATTTCATCACTGCGATTTTCTAATTTTAATTACTCGGAAAAACGATGTTGCTTAATTGTTAAAAATTCATTAATTTGTTCGATTTCTAATTCCGGTTTTGCTTCTAGCGTCAGTTGCAGTAACCCCTGAATTGCTTGCTCGATCGCGCTGGGAATCTCTGATAGAATTTCAAAAGAAAGCTTGATTTGAGCCGGATGATACACTAAACTATTGCAGTCGCTTGCTCTTGATAAGATAAGATAAACAATCAGGTAATTGGCAAGAGAATGCACTGCGACCAGAATAATTAACACAAACGTTTTTTATCATCGTGTCAAAGCTGCTCTTTAATAAAAGATTAACATTTTAGGGGAAGGAAAGGGAATGCCATTACCTATAACTTGGTAAGGGATAAAGAAATTCGCAAACTGCATATTAATTTGGCGAAGTGTCCATGTTCAAGGATCCAAGCTTAGAAAAATTTATCAAGTTCGTTCCTTTTTGTAAGTCTCCCCATGATCTAGAAACCATTATTTTATCTTTCCAGCATTACCAAAGCGATTTTCTGGTTGTGGTTAACGAGAATCATGTTCCTTTAGGCATAATTGCTGCGAGAACCGTTTTGCAATGGCAACGGGAGCAATGTTTTTCATTTGATGATGTCATTGCCCTACTATCTCCCATTTTCACGCTATCTGAGGAACAAACGCTGCCGGAATTGCTGCCCTATCTAGAAGCTGTTAACACCGATGAAAAAATTCTTGTGGTGGATCAAGCGGGGGCATTAAAAGGTCAACTGGACATTGAGAGTATCCTGCAACTATTGCTGCGACAGCAACCCGTTGCTCAATCTTCGCCAGTAAAAGCAACGCCCTTATTAGACTTTTTGGAAAAACTGCCTTTACCGTTAATGCTACAAACGGAAACTGGGGAACTGCTTCACCAAAATGCCAGCTGGCGAAACAAAATTTGTTGCCATCGGGAACACTGTTGTTTATTAACGGTTGATGCTCCAGAAAATGGGGAGAAACAATGGTGCAATGTCATATCTCACGGTTCCGCCGCTAGCGAACGCCAATCGGTTTTCCCTGATAACCAACAAAAGCATTGTCCCTGGTTTCCCGCTTCCGGAACAGGGAGTGAAGGCAGCAATGGGAATTGCTACGGCGTCTGGCAATTTATCACGCTCAGTCTTGCTGACACCGCCTTTGGTTCCTGCTGGTTAGTTCTGGCAACCGATATTACCGAGCAACGACAACTGTGTAAAGAGTTAGCCGCCAAAAATGCCGATTTAGTGCAGTTGAATCGCCTCAAAGACGAATTTCTAGCTTGTATTACCCATGAATTGAAAAGTCCGCTAACGGCGATTGTGGGATTATCCAATTTGCTCAATGAAAACAGTATTGGAGAACTCAATCAACGCCAGCAACGGTATGTGAACCAGATTTATCAAAGCGGCCGTCAGTTGATGAATTTGGTCAATGATTTGTTGGATTTAGCCCGTTTGGAAACTGGGCAATTGCAACTCCATCCGGAAGCGGTTGAGTTAAAACAAGTCTGCGATCGCGCTTATGAACAAGCTCAACAGCAAACCCCGGAATCGGAACCGCCCTATACCCTGAATATTGCCGCCGACTTAGACACCATTGTGGCTGATGAAATCCGTTTACGCCAGATGCTGGCGCATTTGCTCGCCAATGCCCGCAAATTTACCGGACAAGAGGGAGAAATGGGATTGGATGTCACTGAGTGGGAAGGGTGGATTGCCTTTACCGTTTGGGACACTGGAATGGGAATCCCCGAAGCCTCGCAACACCTGATTTTCGAGAAGTTTCAACAATTGGAAGACCCCATGACGCGACAATTTAGCGGGACGGGATTAGGATTGGTGTTAACCCAACGGTTGGCTCAAGCTCACGGCGGCGATGTGTCGTTTATCTCAGAAGAAGGAAAGGGATCGCAGTTTACCTTGCTGTTGCCGTCTGCTCCTGCTCCCAAAACATTCCATCCCCAAGCCTGTTCCCCGCAAACCGCTGGCAAATTGGTGTTGGTGGTGGAAGCAGTGCCCCAATATTTAAAGACGCTCACGGAACAGCTTCAGGAATTAGGGTATCGGGTGGCGATCGCGCGATCGGGCACAGAAGCGCTCTTAAAAGCGCGGACTTTTCAACCCTGCACTATTCTCCTAAATCCGGTGTTGCCCTTGCTGTCGGGTTGGGATGTTTTGACGCTTCTTAAATCGCATAGCAACAGTTCCAAAATTCCAGTTGTTGTCACCGGAACTCGCAGGGAAAAGGAAAAAGCGCTGAATAACGGCGCAGATGGTTTTCTCACCCGACCCATTGCCAACAACGATCTTCAAGATGCTCTATCGGCTTGTGCCGCTCCCCGTTCCCTGTATCGGAAATCGGTCACGGTCTTGCGCCTGCACTATTCTCCCATGACAGCACCGCCCAAGCGCGATCCCGTCGCCGAAATTTTAAGCACACCGCCCCAAAGCGCTTCCCATCGGATTAACTATCGCATTTTAGAAGCCGATGATCCTGAACAAGCGGAATTGCTGCAACGAATCTGGCATCCTGATGTTTTATTGCTCTCTGGGGAAGAGATTCCTTATACATTCCTGGAACAAGTGAGTCAACAAGAAACCCTTTCCCATTTACCATTAGTCTGCTTGGATAGTGAGACAGCGAAACTGGCGCATCAAGCGGGGAATTTATCAGTTTATCCCTGTTTTAACCTCAACAGCACCCATTCTCAAAATACTCTGTGGTCAGTGTTGCAGTTTGCTGCTGGCATTAACACCCCTCCTAGCAATACCGCGCCCTACATTGTGGTTGTCGATGGCCGCTATCTTAGCGGGAGTTCTCCCCATCATTCCGGTTCCGAGTGGTTAAACGCTTTTATTCAATACTTAACTGCCGCCGGCTATTGCAGTTCCCTTGCTCATTCTTGGACAGAAATTTATCAGCAAGTGCAACAGCAAGGGGCGGATCTCCTGGTTCTGGACTTAGAAGGAACAGAAGCTTCGTTTGAACTGATTCAAGGGTTGCAGCAACTTAGTACAATAAACAATTTGCCGATTATTGCCCTTGCTTCTCCTACTCAGCTGCGTCAGCAAGAAACATTAAACCAGCTTCTTCAAGACGCGGCGACTCAAATTTTACCCGGCCATTCCCACGCCATGCAGGAACTTCTTAACCGTTTAGAACAACAACTGGCTTCCCGTAAGAACTAGGGATTGCTTTTGTTCTTGTTAAACTAAACAGTAACCCATCCCTACTGTTTCTGAGTAGGCATTAACCATTGCTAGCACATTGCAGGCATTTAAAAATGATGATAGTTTAACGATTATGTACGACGAAGACGACGATCTCACTCTACTGGATACGGACGCTGACTTTTCCGAAGAAAGCCCCTTAGATCAGATGGAGTCCGGGGAACAAGAGGCAGCGCCTCCCCTGGATCCTGATGAAATGTTGCCGTTGTTGGAAGAGAGCGACCCTTCCCAACGCATGTTAGCCGCTCGGGCATTTTGTGAATTGCAAGATGAGCGGGCTGTACCAGCGCTGATTCGTTTATTGGAAGACGTCTGTCCCTTAGTGCGCGTGAGTGCTGCCTATGCTTTGGGACGCAACCCCCATCTCAATGCTGTGGAGCTCTTGATTCATCAGTTGGCAAGGGATTGGAACGGATATGTGCGAAAAGGCATTGTCTGGGCATTAGGAAATTCGCGCGATCGCCGTTCCATTCCGCCTCTTCTCAAGGCCCTGGCAACGGATATTTCGGCAGTGCGGTTATGGGCAGCGAGTGCCTTAACCCATGTGGGCAAATTAAACTACGAAGATATTATCCCGGCGATTCCGCCCATTATTGAAGGGTTGCGGCAAGATTCCCTAGCGGCAGTCCGCAGCAATTGCGCTTGGACGTTAGGACAGCTATGTGCTGAGCTACCCTCAAACGTGGTTTATGCAACGGCAGTGGATGCGTTGATTGAGTCTTATGCAGAAGATGAAGACTTTGGCGTCAAAGAAGATGCGAAAGCCTCGCTCTTAAAATTGGGCGATCCCAGAGGATTACAGGTGATTGAAGAGTTAGAAGAAAAAGGGTATGTCTAGTTCGGGTTCAATTCACCGCATAAGCATCTTTTTCTCGTCCCGTTGCAAAGCGTAAGGAATGAGAGAAACTCTTGCTCGATCGCGTGACAAAAATAAGCAGCGCTAAGGCAGCTAAACTGACGCCCATCTGGAACAATCCCCGATAGCCCAAGACTTCGGCTAAATAACCCAGTCCCGGGCCTGCCAGGGCAATGCCCAAGTCAAAGCCGCCGATAGAGAGGGAGTAAATGCGTCCCCGTTCGCTGCTTACTGACCGATCCGACATGAGGGCAATCATCATCGGGATTAAGGTACCGCCTCCTGCTCCCTGCGCGATCGCGGCAATTAAAAATTGTTGAGGGGTATGGGCTGTTGCCAGTAACGACATGGCAATCGTGTAGAGGGTTAAACTCATGGTAATAAAGACCCCTCTGCCATACTGGTCGGAAGCACGCCCGATTGCCAGCCGCATGATAAAACTGGCGATTGCTGAGGTGGTGTAATATAAGCCAGGATTGAAACTCATCTCTAATTCCCGAATATATAAGGGAAGAAAGGTGGTAAGGGTGCCAAACACTAACCCCACTACAAATAAGACTGTCGCTGGCGTCCGAATCCGAGGACTCAACAAAATCTGCCAAAATGTTTCTCCGGCGCTGGCTTCGGTTTGTTCTGCTTCTTCTGCTTGTTCGTCTTTAAGTTCTGTTACTTGTGAGGCAAACAGCAAGCCCAAATATCCTGCCCCTGCTGAAACCGCAAACAAAACTTCATAGCCCGCACTCGCTTGTAGATATCCCCCTAAAGCAGGTCCTAAGGCAAGTCCCACGGGAACGACCAAGCTCATGTAGCCGATTAACTCGCCTCGCTTTCCTGGCGGTGAGCAGTCCACAACTAACGTGCTGTAACCGGTGGTAAAGGCGGCAATGCTAATGCCGTGAAATGCCCGAAAAGCGATTAGAAGGGGAATGGAATCCACTAACAGATACCCCAAGGGCGCCGTTCCCACCACAAACGTCCCGATCATTACCACGAGTTTGCGGCCGTGCTGGTCAGAGAGTTGTCCCAGTTGGGCGCGGCATAAGAGCAACCCAATGGCAAAACTCCCCATAACTAAGCCCACTTCATGGTTGCTGCCGCCAATATCGGCAATATAAGCGGGCAAAGTGGGCAACAGGACAGTTAAGCTCGTCCAGAATAATAACCCCGCGATCGCGATGACGGTTAAATTTTTGCTTTGGACGGGATTCAGGGTTTGAAAAACACCCGGAATCAAACGGTTGAGAACATTCACGCAAATTTCTCCCTTCAGGAATTGCCTTTCCTAAGTTTATTATTCTTAACATTTTCTGTAATCTACTGTTAGGGAGAATACAAAATCAATCGCGGAAGTGATTAATAATGGCTTGGGCAAATTCGGAGCATTTTAGCGGCGGATCGACTTTCGGGGTCATCATTCGCGCTAAATCATAGGTAACTTCTCGGTTCGCGATCGCGCTGCCAATGCCGTTTTCAACGAAATTCGCCGCTTCTTGCCAACCGAGATACTCTAGCAACATGACCCCAGATAGAATCAGCGATCCCGGATTGACGCGATCTAACCCGGCATATTTGGGAGCAGTGCCGTGAGTGGCTTCAAATATAGCGCATTCATCGCCAATATTGGCACCCGGTCCCATGCCCAAGCCGCCAACCAGCGCTGCGGCCGCATCGGATAAATAATCGCCATTGAGGTTCATGGTAGCAAGAATGGAATATTCCTCAGGGCGCGTTTGAATCTGTTGGAAAATATTATCGGCAATGCGGTCATTGACCATGACTTTATTTTGCCATTTGCCATTGCCATGGGTCTCCCAGAGACGGTCTAGAACCCCTTTCACTTCCTGAATAATCTCTTCGCGGCGTTCCGGGGTGAGGCTATCAAATCCCGGTTCTACCTGACGGGCATTGTCCGCTAGACTCAAATCGGGATTGTTTTCTTGATTGCTTAAAATCCAAGACTCCCGTTCCGTGACACATTCTTCCCGAAATTCAGTCGTGGCTAATTCATACCCCCAATCGCGAAATGCCCCTTCCGTATATTTCATAATATTGCCCTTATGGACTAAGGTGACTTTCTGTTTATGGGGAGGAAGTTGCAGGGCATGTTTCATAGCCCGACGCACCAGACGTTGCGACCCGGTTTTGCTAATGGGTTTAACTCCGATGCCGGAATCGGCAGGAATTTGTTTATTGCCGTGTTCGGGGGTATTGGGAATTAAGTCTTGATTGAGATAATTAATTAACTGATGGGCGGTTTCTGTTCCCTGTTGCCACTCAATGCCCAGATAGATATCTTCGGTATTTTCCCGATAAACAATAATATCCATCCGTTCCGGATATTTGTGAGGAGACGGCGTTCCCGGATAGTAGCGGCAAGGGCGCACACAAGCATACAGATCGTTAATTTGACGCAACGCCACATTGAGAGAGCGAATACCGCCGCCCACAGGGGTAGTGAGAGGACCTTTAATGGCTACCCCATACTCCCGAATGGCGTTGAGGGTATCTTCGGGTAAATACTGGAAGGTGCCATAATGTTCACAGGCTTCATCGCCGGCATAGATTTTAAACCAGTTGATTTTCTTTTGATCGCCATAGGCTTCTTTGACTGCCGCCTCCAGCACTTTCTGGGTAGCGGGCCAAATATCAATCCCGGTTCCATCACCGCGAATGAAGGGAATAATCGGATCATCGGGAACTATCGGTTCCCCATCCTTGAAACTAATTTTTGTGCCAATGTTAGGTGGGGTAATTTTTTCGTACATTGTTGCTCAAGACTAAGGGATAATGCTCAATCCTGCCACAGTAAAGGGGAATGATCAATTCAATCGGTTATGATACGTTGCCATTGCTTCCCATTGGACTAATTGTAAACTACGTCTAGCCGACTTCGTCTGAGCTAGACGCTTTCAGTAGCCCTCCATCTATGTCGCAAGACAATAGACAGGAGCCTCCGGGCTGGTTTACACAGCAGCCCCATAATTCTATATTTTTCGCCCCATTTAAGTCAGCATCGCCGATCCAACCGCAACGCAGATTAGAACACTTAAACCGCTTCTCCGTTCTAACTCCGATCTGTAAGCAACAATGACAAGTTTTGCTAGTAAATGCTGGCGGAATAGCGACGACTTTTACTCCTTCTTTAATTCCTTTATAGCAATTCTCAGACCAATAAGGTACACTGAGAAGGAAAGACAGTAGATTAAAATAAGCGTGTCCATGCAACCTTATTCAATTGATTTTCGGAAAGCTTTGGCATCTTGGATAATAGCATTGCTGACATTATGGTTGACCCATTTTTGGAACCGTTTTTCACGCCCAGATAACCGTTTTAGTATCTCGCGGCAACGACGGCGACTGCTGCGAGTGCCTTTGGACGCTTTCTTTTGCAAAGAGGTTCTAGTACGGGCGAACTTGTCTCGTTTATCTTGAAGATTTTTTCCTTCCCAACCTTTCCCAGTTGACGTTTTGGCAATGTCACGCCTTCCGAAGTCAACTCCGATCACTTTATTAGTCTCAGTTGGTTCAGGAGGGTCTGACTTTAGCGGGACTTTTAAATATTAGTGCACTGAAATAGCCTAAAATCCACTCAAATCAAGGAATTAAGGTCGAAAAGGGAAAATTTCCTGAGACCCCTCTCTTCATAGGAAAGAGGGTAGATCGATGTAAAAATCCCAATTGATTTGGACTTTAAGGCGATCGCGCTAAGGGATTTGTCTAAGTCCCGTTAGTTGAACATGAACGTACCAATGCCCATCCTTGTGTTGACAGATTTGTGCAGATGTTGGTTTTTGACCAGCCAACTTGCCCTTATGATAGTTACTGGCTCTAAGAGGGATTCGTTCCCTTCCCTGTACTGTACTTAAAGAAACTGTCCACTCCTTTTCTCGGAACCGGAAGGTATCTTGATCGCAATCAAATGAGGTAGGTTTGAACCCCCTGACTTTCCTACCTTTTTGCCGAGCAGTTAACCGATTGCTTCCTACCCTGGCACAAGTTCTGATAACGTGGTTAGATACTAAATCGAACTGTTCTCTAACTTGGTTATAGATAACAGCTTGAATCCCGTTTCGGTTGGTTAGGGAAGGTTTCACTTCCCGATTAATCAGTTCACAAGCACTGGCAAATTGTTCTGCCGTTTTCGCCAATTTATAGCAAGTCGAATCGTAGAAGAAAGAATCCCTAATCTCAGCGTAAGCGGATTAGGGAGTGTCAACGGCTTGTTCAGCAGAAGGTTGAAGTTTGACGACCAGCGTGAGAACCTGCTTCATGCTTACGATTTTACACTTAGTGGTTGCACTTGAGAAACCTCATCCCTATCGAAAGGAATCGGTTTCTGCGCTATCCCCCTACGACCCGCTACGCGCTCGGTCGTAGCCCCTCGCGCATTTGGTGGAATATCGCGGCTAGAGCAATGGGAAATCGCGATCGCGTCTCCCAGGGGTTCTTTTGAGACCTTGCAAAATTTTGAATTGGCTGATTTACAAGGCCTTTTGTTAAAGCAGAAGTCTTAACTTAACCTTTTAAACGGGGCGTTGTCCATAAAAAGGTTGCGCTTGTTCGATTTGAGGACGTTCTCCCTGTTGCCATTGTTGATCAGCTAACTTGAGAATACTGGAGACCGTTTCTCCCAATTCCTGTTGCCTCGCTTCAATCCGTTGATAAGGAAACGATAATTTCTCTAGGGTGGCTTCCCAATCCTGTTCTGTCATTGTCGTGTCAGCTAAATAAGGGCTTAATCCGGTAGCGGTTGCTTGGTAGATGGCAACAAAATACTGCCCTCGACGGGCCGGCAGTTGTACGGCAATCAACTGATTTTCGGGAAATTGAGACGGATTGTTTTCTAATTGATGGGCAACAATCCCTGCTAGAGTCGAAATGGCAAATAGCGGAATCTTTAGCTGCTGTGCCAGCGTCCGCGCTGTTGCCACCCCAATGCGTGTCCCGGTAAAACTCCCGGGCCCTTTGGCTACGGCAATGAAGGCTAAATCAGACCAATTTTGGGGCGCTAGAAGGGCTTGCAATAGAACATGCAGATGCGTTGATAAATCCCGATCTAAGTTCCAAGTGCGCGATCTGATTTTGGAATCGGTAAGCTCTTGGGCTAATTTTTGATTTTGATTTAAATCGCTAATCGCAAGTCCCAATTGGGGACTCGTGGTATGTAAGGCTAACCCATATCCCGGTAAGTTGGCTGCGGTGTCCATGTCCATAAACTTGAAAAAGCCAGAGATAGGTGTCTCTGGCTAGGCTCATTGATTCCGCTAAGAGGAGGGAATTCCTCCTCAATACAGTTCCTCGGGCAACTAACTTAAGCCATTGCAGGCTGTTTTTCCATATCACGGGAATATTTGCCCATGCTAGCTGCACTATTGCACTGGGCACGGTGGTGTATCAGTTCTTGTGCTTTTTTCACGTTGTTGGCTTCGCCTGCCCATTGTTCCATGCCGGGTCCCTGAATAGCGCGGGCATAGGAGAAGGTAACGCGCCAGGGGCATTGCGAAATGAGACGATCGGCGTTCATGAGGTTGAGGTGTTCCGCTGCTTGTTCGACCGTTTGTCCGCCGGACAAGAAGGCGATGCCAGGAACAGAAGCAGGAACGTTGTCACGGAGGCACTGAATGGTGCGCTCAGCAACTTCTTGAGGAGTGGATTGTTGAGGGCACTGCTTACCGGCAATTACCATGCTGGGCTTAAGAATCATTTTATCGAATTCAATGCCTTGAGTATAGAGTTGATCGAAGACCGTGTTTAGGGTTTGGTTGCTTACTTCATGACAGCGATCAATCGTGTGGTCGCCATCAATAAGCACTTCCGGCTCAACGATTGGCACTAAGCCGCCTTTTTGGCAGAGAGCAGCATAACGCGCTAACGCATGAGCATTCGCTTCGAGGCAAGCTGGGGTGGGGATACCATCGCCAATGGTGATTACCGCACGCCACTTCGCAAAGCGAGCGCCCATTTGATAATATTCTGCAATGCGATCGCGCAGCCCATCGAGTCCTTCCGTTACTTTTTCACCGGGATGCCCTGCTAAATCTTTTGCACCAGTGTCAACCTTAATGCCAATGATGACATCTTGCTCTTTCATGACATCAGTAAAGGGCTTACCATCGTCGGTTTTCTGACGGATGGTTTCATCATAGAGAATTGCCCCGCTGATATAATTTCCTATATTGGGAGTGGTTAGAAGCAACTGGCGATACTGGCGACGCTTTTCTTCAGTAGTGTCAATTCCTACTTTTTGGAACCGCTTATTGCAAGTGCGGTTGCTTTCGTCCATTGCCAGGATGCCCTGGTTGGGAGCAACCATTGCTTGTGCTGTATTGCGGAGTTCTTCTGCGTATTGGTTCATAACTTTTATACTCTCCTTTTATAAAACTTCATCTTACCATTATCTACTGTCTCACTTTCGTTTGGTCTTTGTCAAAGGGCGTGACATAAGGAAAACAGACCAATAATGTTCAGAAATTATGAAAAGATTATAACAGTTATGCTGGCAAATGGTTACCTTGATTTCTTAACGCCTTTCTCAAAAACAAATTTATGCTTACTTCCACCAAAGAACTTTTAGAAGCGGCCCAAAAACAGTCCTATGCGGTTGGCGCTTTTAACATGTATAATCTCGAAGGAGCAAAAGCAGTGGTCAATGCGGCCGAAGCCGAAAACAGTCCGGCTATGTTCCAAATTCTGCCTAATGTTCTAAATTATGGCGGTTCGGCACTAATTGCCATGTTTTTAGAAGCGGCAGACTCGGCAAAGGTCCCGATGTCGGTTCACTTAGACCATTGCGACGATCGCGCCATGATTGGAACGGCTTTAGAAGCGGGGATACAATCCATTTTAGCCGATGGTTCCACGCTCTCGTTTCAAGACAACCTTGCCTTTACTCAGGAAATGACTGATTTCGCCCACGCCAAAGGGTCAACAGTGGAAGCGGAAGTCGGTCGCATTAGCGGCACCGAAGACGGCATGACAGTTGCCGAAAAAGAAGCGAAAATGACTGATCCTGAGGAAGCCAAGGAATTTGTGGCAAAATCGGGCGTCGATTTTCTCGCTGTCACCATCGGCAATGTTCACGGCAAGTATCACGGCGAACCCCAACTAGATTTTGATCGCCTCGCTAAAATTCGTGAAAAACTCCAAATTCCGCTAGTGTTGCACGGCGCTTCCGGTTTACCGGCAACAATGATTCAGCAGTCAATTGAATTAGGCGTCTGCAAATTTAACGTCAATAGCGAAGTGCGGAAAACCTATCTGGCGTTTTGGCGGGAATACGGACGAACGGAATCGAAAAGCGATCTCTTAGATTGCCAAAAATCAGCGACGGCGGCGATGCAAGAGGTAATTGCAGAAAAAATGAGATTGTTTGGGAGTGCTGGCAAGGCGTAGGGCGTTCTGCCGAACTAGCAGCGACAGTTCGGCAACAGTGATTAGTGCGTATCAAAAGCGTATCAAAATATGATTCCCCCTTCTAAATTGCGTTAGGGGGAATCGTTCGTTATTACTTCAAATTTGCCCGGGCATCTTTTACCGCTACCCAAAGGGTAGCCCCAGTTAGGGGAATACTGGCACTGAGAATAATGGAGGTAATGAAAACACCATAACGAGGATCGCCGTAGGATAATTCAAATACAGAGCCCACCGCAGCGATGGCGGCGACGCAGGAAATTAGCAGAAATAAACCGCTTTTTGGGGTTAGCAGCACGATTAACTCCTTAATTTTATTGTTTCGATTTTACTGGTTGAACAGCTTTGGTAGAAAACCCTTGTTGATGGAGCGCTTCTGTTAATACTAAATCGTTGGGAACGCGATCCACAAATAAGATCCCGTGGAGATGATCGAATTCGTGTTGAATCACCTTTGCTAAGAGGCCGCTAGCTTCCATTTTTTTAGGGCGACCCGATTCGTCTTTATATTTTACTTCAATTGCTTCGGGACGAACCACATCTAAGAAGACGCCTGGGATACTGAGGCAACCTTCTTCCCCTTTTGCGAGTTCTTTGCTGTAACTTTGAATTTGGGGATTAATGAGAATGAGCGGAGGCGTTGCAGTATTGCCGGGATCGCAATCCACCACTAGCATCTGCTTATTGACACCGACTTGTGGGGCTGCCAAACCAATCCCTTGTTCGGTGTACATGGTTTGCAGCATATCTTTGGCTAAGTCGCGCACCGATTGATTAATTTTGTTAATGCGTTTGGTGGACTGACGAAGGGTGCGATCGCCGAGATAATGCAAAGATAACGGCGCTTGTTCCGCTTGTTGTTGTTTATTGAGAATCGAGGTGGTCATAGCATTTCCTGATTTAAACAATACTGAAGTTTCGTTTTGATCTTAACAATTTAGCCGTTCTCAGAAGCGTCGGAATCGGCAACATTTTTTCCTTGAACCACAAGTACTGAACAAGGAGCATAATGAACCACATGGTTGCTGACACTGCCTAAAAAGATCTCTGCCAATCCGCGGCGCCCGCGGCGACCGAGAATTACCAAATCCGCATCCCAGCTTTTTGCCGTTTCTCGAATCCAACTGCTGGGATCGTCGATTTTCCAGTCGTATTCGACAGTTAATCCTTCCTGTTGCGCCCGTTGCGAATAATTTTGCAACCAGGTTTCCACTTCTTGGGTTTGGGCTTCGATATGTTCTTGTAGTGAGGAAGACAGACTCATTACATTTTGCCCATAAATGCCGCTATAGGCTTCCATACTCCGGCCATCAAAAATGAGCGCATGAAAGAACAACAGTTGCGCTTGATAGGGTTTCGCGATCGCGATCGCTTGATTAAAGACAGCTTCTCCTTGGGAGGAACCATCTAAGGCTGCTAAAATTTTTTGATATGTCATTATTTTAATGTTTCCTCAAACTGTAAACAACAAAAAGCGTAGGATTGCTTGGGTGATCAAATCAGTACTCTTCAAAGCGCGATCAATGCGATTTGATTGCCAATTGTTGGTATGCTGAAGAAGTACTAGGATGATGACTCACTTTGGGATCTATCCTTTACTTTACTATTTTCCGACAAAACGAATGATTTTTCTCCCCAATGGACGTTAAAGCACTCCTTGCTCAATATGCTAACGGTAAAACCGAATTTCATGGAATTGATTTAAACGGGGCAAATCTTTGGGGAGCAGATTTGATTGGGATTCATCTAGAACAATCGCGTTTACAGGCTGCAATTTTCAATTTTGCTTATTTGAACCAAGCCTATTTTCAAGAATCTGACTTAGCTGGAATTAAATTCAGCGGGGCAAATCTCAATCAAGCAACTTTCAAACAATCCTCTCTCTATAATGCGGATTTACACGGAACCAGTTTACAAAAAGCAACGTTGCAAGGGGTAAATCTTAATTATGCGAACCTTGTTGATGCCAACCTCACAGAAGCCAAGCTACAAGAAACAGATTTAAGCTACGCTAACTTAACCGGTGCTTGTCTGCGTTTTGCCAATCTCAGAGAAGAAAGCCGCAAAATTACTAAGCTTCAAGGAGCAAATCTCCGTCGGATTGATTTACAAGGCGCAAACTTAAGAAATGCTGATTTGCGACAAGTGCAACTTCAACAAGCAAACTTGAAAAATGCGATTCTGCGGGGCGTTGACTTGCGAGGCGCCGATTTAACAGAAGCTAATTTACAAGAAGCAATCCTAACAGATGCGCAACTGGATCAAGCATGTTTAGATGGCGCTAACTTAACAAAAGCCACTTTAGAGCGAACGCACTTAGTGGGAGCTTCTCTCGTTGGCGTCAATTTACAAGATGCAGTGCTACGAGAAGCGAAGTTAATGAAAGGAAACTTAAAACAGGCAAATCTCCGCCTTGCCCGCCTCAATCGAGCTGACTTGCATCGATGCAATCTTAGTGAGGCAAATTTGAGCCAAGCAATTTTAATCGAAGTTAGTCTAATCCGAGCCAATCTCCTCGATGCTGACTTAAGTGAAGCCAATTTACTGCGGGCAGAACTTAGCAGTGTTGATTTAAATCAACTAACTTACAGGGAGCAACCATGCCCGATGGTCGTATTCATACCTAATTAACTGTTACATCAATTTCACGGAGAAATGATAAAAATGGGATCGCAGATTACGCCGGAATTTGATTCCGGCGCCTGCGACGACCGTTGGTTAATTTTTGTTGTATCCCTTTTGTTATGATAGGATTAAGGAAAAATACTGATTTAACCGAAAATAAAATAGATGTTTGAATTCAGAAAAAACCACTATAATTGGAATCACTCCTAGAGGTTAGAGATTACACCTCTGGAAAACGAGAGGCGCCTGCTATGACCGTTGGTTGCAGATTACCTTATACCTAGCTGGGTATTGACTGCGTTTTAGATGAATTCAATTTCCCTTGATACAAGCTAATCCTGAGAATTAATTACCTGATCAAACTTAGGAGAAATTATTGTATGGTCTCTACTTCTCAAGCCTCAACCCAAAATCTCGAAAAACAGCAACAACTGCTGATGATGAAAAAGCTTTTAGTTGCTGTTTGTCGAAATTACTGGGAACGCGATCGCGTCACTCTATTATCCACAAGTATCAAGGAGTTAATTACAGAATTACAACAATCTTATCCCAGCTTTAATGAAGTTAAACAGAAGCTTTATCAGGTAGTTAATCAACTAAATAAACGGGAAAAGTATTTTCCCATTGCCATTCAATTAATCAAAAAATTGAGTCAATTATACGGAGAAGTGACAGAGGAAACTCAAGCTAGTTTAAATCAATTAGAGGCTCATGATAATTCTGTTGATATTGCGCTCAATCAAAACAGTAAAATAGCAAATATCCTTAAAACGTTTGAACAAGATCAAAACTCACAACGGATTCATAAAATGCTGTTTGCCCTCACTCAAAAGTGTTGGGAAAATAATCCGGAAACGTTATCAAACTATCCAATACAGCAGTTAATTCAAAATATTTATCAAATTTATCCTAGCCTAGAACCAATCAGCTTTAACTTATTAAAAATTGTTAAACGTTTAAATAAACAAGGCATTTACTCCCAAATTACCAAAACGATTATTGCAGAATTAGCCAAGTTATATCCGGATCAAGAAGTAGAGCAACTAACATCCTTGGTGAATGTTTCGAACGCCAATTTAATTTCGTCAAAAAATACTCCTAGTTCCGTTGTTGCTTTCCCTAAAGTTGAAACAGAAACTAGAAAACATAATTTTGCGTATAATCCTTATCAAGTAAGACAGGGGATTATGAAATATGCGAATCCCTTACGAACCAAGATATTACTGTTTTGTACGCTTCACTCTAACAAGATAAGTTCTCAGCAAGAGATCGATAGTTTACTGCTCAAAACCTATGAACTAGATCAAATGGTAATGCAACTTGTCCAGAAATTTAGGACAATTCAACAATTACAAAATAATTTAGAAACAACCGCTTTTAGTATTGTTACACTAAATAATCAAATGTTAAATACGGATGAAAATTTAAAAATTGTCAAAGCAATTGTTACGTCAGTGAAGCCGCTTTATGAAACAAATTAACCGAAAGTTATGGATGCTGATGAACTTTTAGAGCATTATCAAAACGGCCGCAAATCTTTTATAGATGAAAATTTAAGCTGTACTAATCTCTCGGATGCTAATTTAATTCGTATTAACTTGTCTAGGGCTAATTTAGAGAAAACGACACTCACTTTTGCTTTTCTTAAGGAAGCTAACTTAAATAGCAGCAACTGCGCCAAGGCAACCCTAAGTGGAATTGATTTGAACCAAAGTACCCTTCGATTTGCGAATCTTCACGATTGCGATTTACACGGTGCCATTCTACAAGGTGCTAATCTTGCAGATACTAACCTCACCTTAGCCAATCTCCTAGATAGCAACTTAATGGAAGCTAATTTGGAAGGGGCAGACTTAAGCGGTGCCGATTTAACAGGCGTTTCCTTATTAGGGGCAATATTGACAAGCTTTGGGAGACAAGGAAAAGACAATCCTCGCAGAACTAAACTCAAAAGAAGCATCTTAAAAAGAGCTGATTTGGAAGGATTAAATCTGGATAATTTAGATTTTACTCAAGCTATTTTATGGGAAGCCAATTTAGTTCGAGCGAGTTTTGCCAAAGCCAACCTACAGCAAGCCCATCTACAAGAGGCGAATTTGTTTGCTGCTGATTTAACGGGGGCCAATTTAAGCGATGCTAATCTTAGGGGAGCCAATTTAACCAAGGCGAATTTGGAATGGGCGAATTTAACAGGGGCTGACTTAACCGGCGCCTATCTGAATGAAACAAAAATGTTTGAGGGAATTTTTAACAATGCTACTTTGGTTAAAGCCAAATTGCAACGTGCAAGAATGATTGGGGCTAGTTTGAAGCAAGCGGATTTAACGAATGCGAACTTAATGGAAGCTAATTTGAGGCAAGCAGATTTAACACAAGCCAATTTAACCGGTGCTAATCTTGATCATGCTGATTTAACCAATACGGAGTTGACTGGTACCAATTGCACCAATGTCAATTTAGAAGGCGTTATTCTCCCTGATGGAATTACCTATTGATGCTGGAAGCAGAAAATCAATCTCTTATGCCAAGATAGAGAATTAGACGACTGTCGCAGATTACGCCGGAATCAAATTCCAGCGCCTGCTACGATCATTGGTCAACGCAAACGTTAGGAGCATCGCCTTCATTTATGTCTGAAAAGCCCACCATTGCTATTTCTCATCTTGGCTGCGAAAAAAATCGTATTGATTCGGAACATATTTTAGGGTTATTGGCAGAAGCAGGTTATCCAGTTGATAGCAACGAACAAGCAGCAGATTATGTCATTGTCAATACCTGTAGTTTTATTGAAGCAGCCCGAGAAGAGTCAGTACGAACGTTACTAGAACTTGCTGAAGCTGATAAAAAAATTCTCATTACGGGCTGTTTAGCGCAACATTTCCAAGAAGAATTATTGGAAGAAATTCCCGAAGCCAAAGCAGTGGTGGGAACGGGAGACTATGGAAAAATTGTCGATGTCATTGAGCGAGTGGAAACGGGAGAGCGCGTTAAGGAAATTACCGAAAAACCCACTTACATTGCTGATGAAACTGTTCCCCGTTATCGCACCATTACCGAAGCAGTCGCTTATTTGCGGGTAGCAGAAGGTTGCGATTATGGTTGTGCCTTCTGTATTATTCCCCATTTACGAGGAAAACAGCGATCGCGCTCCATTGAGTCTATTGTTAATGAAGCTCACACGCTAGCGGAACAGGGCGTACAAGAAATTGTTCTCATTTCCCAAATTACAACCAACTACGGGCTGGATCTCTACGGGGAACCGAAACTGGCAGAATTGCTGCGAGCTTTAGGAGAGGTAGATGTGCCTTGGATTCGGATGCACTATGCCTATCCCACCGGACTGACGCCCAAAGTTATCAAAGCGATTCAAGAAATGCCAAACGTCATTCCCTATCTCGACTTGCCGCTGCAACACTCCCATCCTGACATTTTACGCGCCATGAACCGTCCTTGGCAGGGCCGCGTCAATGATGGGATTATCAATCGTCTGAAAGAAAAACTCCCGGAAGCCGTGTTGCGCACTACCTTTATTGTTGGCTTTCCCGGAGAAACGGAAGAACATTTTCAACATCTCTGCGATTTTGTAGAGCGTCATGAGTTTGATTTAATGGGGGCATTTACCTTTTCTCCAGAAGAAGAAACCCCTGCCTATCATTTGCCCAATCAAGTATCCCAGGAAGTCATGGAACAACGGCGCGATCGGTTAATGAGCTTGCAACAGCCCATTGCCGCCCGGAAAAATCAAGCCTGTGTGGGAGAAACCGTTAATGTATTAGTGGAACAAGGAAAACCCAATACCGGCGAATTTATTGGACGTTCAAAACGATTTGCCCCGGATGTCGATGGCTTAGTCTATCTTCAAGGGAAAGCCAGCTTAGGAAGTATGGTTAAAACAAAAATCACCCATGCTGATATCTATGATTTGTATGGAACCATTGTTGATTGATCTAGTTAAGAGGAAAAGAAGCAAGAATCTCCCGCTATACCGAAGGTTAGCGGTGAGAGTGTCAAGAAGAAATAACTGGGATTAAATGTTAGAATAATTTTATATAACTCTATTATCCAGAGCTATTAATTAATTTTCCTAGTATTACGCTACTAACAGGTTTTAGCAATGATTTCACCGAAATTTTTATCGTTGGCCCTACTAATTACTCCATTTCTCGGACTAACAAATACCCTATCGGCTAAAGCCGAACCGCCAACTCCTGGGACAGCTTCTACAAATGCCGGCTTGCTTTCAGAACAGGAGAATGGTTCTGACCAGACAACAAAAGCAACTGCAGAAGAAGAAAATGTCGCGCAATTGCAGCGCCGCGAGCCTAGGCCTCAAAGCGTCCGCCGCGACCCTTATTATCCGAACTACATTGGAGTTGGCCTAAATCTTGGCATAGATGGGAACACCGCTATAGGCAATACTGAATTTGCGATCAACAGCCGCATTCAACTTACTCCCGATCTTTCTTTTCGTCCTGGTGCGATTATTGGGGATAACGCAGCGATTCTGATTCCCGTCACCTATGACTTTATCACCAGAAATGTAAACATTAGAGAGAGAGAATTATCTATAAATCCCTATGTTGGCGGCGGCGTCTTTTTTACCACTGATGACGAGTCTGATGATGACGTAGGCGGCTTGTTAACCGGTGGCGTTGACGTTCCCATTTCCCGCCAATTAACGGCTAATGCTGCTTTAAATGTTGGCTTTAATGATGAGACGAACTGGGGCATCTTAGTTGGAGTTGGTTATAACCTGCCTCAAAATTAACGCCATTATGAACTCCAGATAAAAGTTGTCCCCTTCTATAGAGAGACGTTGCAACACAAGAACGTCTCTCCTTTTTTAAAGTAAATAATGCTAATTATTCACCGGTTTCTGGTTTTACCTGATCCACTACTTCCAGGGAACCTTTCGGCTTAACTGTCCAAACATCATAACTGCCAACCGTATCGCCGTATTCATCAAATTGGATGTTGCCACTGGCACCTTGATAGTTAATTTCTTCTCCATTGCGAAGGAGTTTCATCGCTTCACAAGGATCGGAAACTTCTGTGCCAGGGGAATTAGCAACGTTGCGCAAGTTATTTTTGATGGCAGTTCCAGTATTTTCATCCCCTAATTCGGCAGCAAGCATCATTAATACGGTGGCATCCCAAGTATGAGGAACAAAGGCGGTAACTTCGCCGCCGATTTCTTGTTGCCATTTTTGAGTTAATGTGTCTAACGCTTTGCCGGTGGCTCCGGGAACCGTACCCAACGATCCCTGAATAATCGATTCTTCGTTTGGCCCTGTCCCAACATCCTCGACAAATTCCGGGGAATAAACAGCATCAGTTAGGAGCGCAGGAACACCCTCACTTAACCCTTGCTGGTATGCCGAGCGAAGCAATAAGCTGCCGGTTTCGGCATAGATTGCTCCCATGACGGCATCGGGATTATTGCTATAGGCAGCCGCTGCTTCACTATCTAGAGTGCTGGCTTTGGGATCATACCGGACAGGGTTATCCTCATTGACAATGGTGCCGCCCATTTCTTTAAAGGCTTGGACAAACTCTTTTTCAAAACCAACGCCGTAGTCGTTATTAATTACCACGGTAGAGACGCGATCAAATCCTTTGTCCCTAGCTAGTTTGGCTAAAGCTTGGGCTTGATAAGTATCTGGGGGAGCGGTTCGCGCCCAGTAACTGTTAAAATCCCCTTTTTTAGCGCGTTCGGTAAAAACCGGGCTGGTACTGCCTGGGGAAATTTGCATAACTTCGTTTCTAACGGCAATATCAACGGCGGCGCTAGAAACACTGCTCGCAAAAGCTCCGACTACCCCAGCAACTTGATCTGCTTCTGCAAGTTTCGACATAGCAGACGCGCCAGCATTGGGATCGGTTTGACTATCTTCTTGCACGACTGTCACAGGCTGTTCGTTTACGCCGCCACAGGCATTAACGGTATCTACCGCTAAGGTCGTTGCTTTGGGCATATTTTGACCGATGGAAGATAAGTCGCCGGTGGTGGGCAGTAACGTGCCAATTTTGAGCCCTTCGGAAGAACCTTCTGTGGTTTCGGTTTGGTTCGCCGTGTTAGTGCCGGTATTGTTTTCACAAGCTGTTGCCATTAATCCGGTCGTTAGGGTTAAAACCGTTAGAGATAGCGTTAGTCGCTTTTTTGAAGTTAGTGTCATGGTTGAATTAATTTAACTTAATCTTAACTGAACCAGATTCTAGCAACTCTCCCTAAAAAATAAAAACTTCTTTAAAAATCGATTAACGTTGCATTTTGTATTTTTCTTTTCTGATTCATAGGTTAGGATAATGTCAGCAAGGATTTCTAACGGAGGCTGTCATGACTGCGGTAAGTCTTTCCCAAAAAGAAATTAAACAATTAACAGCAGAAGAGGTGCGTCAATTGGCAGAACGTTTGGAAAAGGATGACTACAACAATCCTTTTGAGGCGTTGCAAGATTGGCATTTGTTGCGCGCGATCGCGTTCCATAATTGGGAGTTGGTTGAACCGTATCGCTATCTGTTGGATATTGAAATGTTTGATGAAGCCTAGTTTGATATGAAGCAGGGACAAAATGTCCTCATCGGTATTGGCGGTGGAATTGCTGCTTATAAAATTTGTCAATTAATTTCCCATCTTTATCAAGCAGAAATTTCAGTGCAAGCAGTTTTAACGGAGGCGGCTCAACAATTTATTACTCCTTTAACGGTTAGTACTCTCAGTCGTCATCATGCATATACGGATACCGATTTTTGGCAAAATTCTGCCCGTCCGCTGCATATTGCATTAGGGGAATGGGCAGATTTGTTTGTTATTGCCCCTTTAACGGCAAATACCCTAGGAAAACTCGCTTGCGGACTTGCGGACAATTTAATGACCAATACGGTTCTTGCCTCCCATTGTCCCATTCTGCTGGCACCAGCGATGAATACCGACATGTGGGAACAACAGTCGGTACAGCGCAATTGGCGACTGCTTCAACACGATCCGCGCTATCATGTCATTGAACCGACGGGGGGACTGCTGGCCTGCGATCGCGCTGGAAAAGGACGAATGGCAGAACCGGAGCAGCTGCAGCGCACCGTGCAATCCCTGCTCTATACCCAAGGCAAACGGGACTTTCTCGGGAAAAATATACTCATTAACAGCGGCGGAACCCAAGAATATCTGGATCCCGTGCGGTTTATCGGCAATCCGGCAACAGGGAAAATGGGAAGCGCGATCGCGCAAGCGGCCATAGACCGAGGGGCAACCGTGACACTAATTCATGGGGGGAGTTCTGAAATTGCAGTAACCCCTTCTCCGCAACTGCATCTAAAGCGCGTTGTCAGCGCCCAACAAATGTATGAAGCAATGACGGATCACTTTGCCCAGGCTGACTATGCTATTCTCTCGGCAGCGGTAGCAGATGTCAAACCTGCTGACTATTATGGGAATAAACTGGCCAAGCAAGACCTTCCCGACTGTCTGCCCCTTGTCAGTGTTCCCGATATTGCTGTCGCCTTAGGGCAACAAAAAAAGCCTGAACAAGTTTTAGTGGGATTTGCCGCTCAAACCGGCGATTTTGTCAAACCTGCCAAGGAAAAACTGCAACGGAAAACCCTAGATTACATTGTTGCCAATCCCATTGATCGCGAGGAAGGGGGATTTGGCAGCGATTGCAATCAGTGTGTTGTTTTAAGCAAAAAGGGATGGGAACAAGAAATTCCCTTGTGCAGCAAATTGCAACTTGCGCATTATCTTTTGGATATCGTGCGTCAAACTTAAAAGAATACTCTTTACCCGTATTGGAAAAAAGTTGCTTTCTCAGGGAATACTAAGGTGTTTCATACTTGGTATTTAATTGGAAGCGCAAAAATTAGAAATTAATCCAACCAAGGCTTAACCCTTATCTATGCCAAGTGTTGCCATTGAAAGCCGTCTCCTGCAATACTATTTATGCCCAATTTGATTTCTTTGCAGAAGTCGGCTAGCTAGAGCGTTCAATGGTTGATCGCAACAGGTCATCCCTTAGCAGAAGTTTATGAAGCATTTACCGAATTTTTTTATTGTTGGCGCCCCAAGATGCGGTACGACTGCTTTAAGCCGTTATATTTCCCAGCATAAAAATATTTGTTTGTCGCGGCCCAAGGAAACGCATTTTCTTTTTAACTCCCCTGCCAATTATCCCGCTTTCCAGGCTTATCTGAATCAATACACTCAGCAATTTTTCTGTCATTGCCGCCCCCATCATCTGGCGATTGGGGAGGGGTCCGTAACTTATATTTATTCTGATGAGGTGCTTGGTCGCATTCTCGATATTAATCCCGACGCCAAATTTATTGCGATGGTGCGCAATCCCATTGATCTCCTGCGTTCCTACCATTTTCGGCTGTTGTACCTCATGGATGAGGATTGTTGGGATTTCCAACAAGCTTGGGAACGTCAAGAATCGAGAGCGCGCGGTGAAAACTTGCCGCCTTTGTGTCGCGATCCCCGTTTATTACAGTATAAGGAAGCGGGAAAACTCGGTAAATGGATTGAGCGATTATTTGCCATTGCTGGGCGCGATCGCTGTCTGATTTTGGTATTTGATGACTTGAAACAAGATCCCCGCAGAACTTACCAACAGGTT
Source organism: Cyanobacteria bacterium SW_9_44_58 (assembly GCA_003021905.1). Classification (GTDB taxonomy): domain Bacteria; phylum Cyanobacteriota; class Cyanobacteriia; order Cyanobacteriales; family Rubidibacteraceae; genus Halothece. The sequence goes on from PXPI01000106.1 coordinate 54,420, forward strand.
TGTCAGTTTCTAGAGGTAGAAGATGATGGCCGAACCGCCTTCCCTCGACGGCAACAAAGCCAATTTTATCGATTTGCCTGGTTGCAGCGCTTATTATTCCATCCGCCCCAAACTGTTATGAATTGGGCAACAAATTCCTCGTCTAGAGGAGTGATGCGGCAATGGCAACAACTGGCCCTGCTTCGGTTACACCGAGGCTTGCGTACCCTAAATGCCGTCAAGCAAGATCCCCCTAATCTCGGTCCGGAAATGAAAGAGCGCCTGCAAAATACCTTTGCCGAAGATGTGGAACATCTATCGGCGTTGCTAGGGCGAGATCTAACGCCTTGGGTCAATCAATCGCCAACGTCGAAATTTTAATTGCGATGGCACTCCCGAAACGAGTTCGTTTCCAGCTCAACAGCGACATTCACCGAGAACAAGTTCCCATGCTGAGTGTCCTTTTGGCGGCAGGTTGCCTCACCAGTATTACTGGGGGCGCGATCGCGCCGGTGTTTCCCGATATTGTTGCGGAATTAAATCTCAATCCCCGCTGGGCGGGAATCCTGGTTAGTATCCCCCGACTCACCGTTGCCATAGCCAATCCGTTATTGGGATTTATTGCCGATCGCGTGGGAAAATTGACGGTGTTGCTCCCTTCTCTCATTGCATTTGCTCTCTTTGGCATCATGGGGGCGTTTTCTCAGAATTTATTCTCTCTGTTGATTTTGCGAGCATTGGTGGGAGTTGCCAATGGCGGCATCTCCGCAGCCAGTCTGGGCTTTGTGGCTCACTTATTTGAAGGGGAGACGCGATCGCGCTTAATGGGCTATACTGCCAGCGTCATTACTATCGCCAGTATTATTGTTCCCCTGTTAGCGGGTTGGTTCGGTTCATTCCATTGGCGGTTTGCCTTCTGTCTGTATGGCTTGGCGTTGCCAGTGGCGATCGCGGCGCGGTTGTTGATTAAAGTTCCCAGCGATCCCAAAACCGACTCAGAACAAAAAGTCGCCTTACAGCATCTTTCTCAGGCGTTCAGCAATGTTCGTTTGGGAATCGTTCTCCTCACCCTCTATGGGACAGCCACGATATTTTATACAGTTCTGGTGTATGCTCCCCTCTACTTTCAAACCGCAATTGGGGCGGATTCGGTTCTCAATGGAATGATTTTAGCGGCTCGCGCGATCGGGGCTGCCATTATTGCTGCGGTGGGGGCTGCTTCTGTGGCAAAGCGGTTAGGGAAAACCCAAGCAACGAGTTTCGGTTTAGTCATTATGGCTGTGACAGTGGCGGCGATTCCTTTTCTCAATACTCCTCAAAGCGCATTAATCACGGCTTTTGGCTTTGGTCTGGGCTTCGGGTTAGCGATGCCCAATGCTTATGATACCCTTGCTGATTTAGCCCCCGCTGCGGGACGATCCACCCTCCTTGCCCTGGGCGCTGGAACTGCTTCTCTCGGACAATTTTTATCCCCCATTCTTCTGGGGGCAGTTTGGGAAAGCGGCGAGTCAAATGTCTTCTTTGTGGCAGGCGCGATCGCGATCGCCCTCGCTTTATTGCAATTGTTGCGTCCCTCCCAGATGTCTAATGTCTAATTTCTCAGCAAGCCCTTAAACTGTTATGAACTCGATTCTGCAAATTCCAATTAAACGTTTTGCCCGATTTATCACCCGTCAATTCACGCGAAAAACGCAACGGACAGCAACCGTTCAAAAACAGTTTCTTCTATCTCTTTTAAAGGAGCATCAAGATACAGCCTTTGGTCGTGAATACGGCTTTCGTGATATTGGCACCGTTGAGGAATTTCGAAAACGGATTCCGGTGCTGAACTATCGCGATTATAAGCCCTACGTGGAACAAATTGCGCAAGGGGCTTCCAACGTCCTCACTGCTGATTCTGTGAAATATATGAACATGACCAGCGGTTCCACAGGCAAACAGAAACTCATTCCGGTCACGAAACAATCGCAGCGATTCAATCGTCAAGCAAACTTAACCAGTATTTGCTTTGGGATAAAATCGGCGGCAGAACAGGGATTGGCCTTCGGGCAAATTCTAGTTACCAGTTCAGTCCAATTGTTGGGAGAAACCTCAGCAGGGATTCCCTATGGCCCAGTGAGTGTTAGCCATCTGCGATCAACAAATATTTTTGCCCGACAACTGTTTGCTCATCCTTATCAAGCCTTAGAACCCAGTGATAGCCTAGCGCGCCATTACGTTTGCTTGTTGTTTGCACTGAAAAATCCCCATACCCGAGTTATTGCCGCTAATTTTCCCGTGTTAGCCCTGCGATTGTGCCACTATTTGGAAAATTATGCCGAATTTCTTATTGAGGATTTAGAACGCGGCGCGATCGCGCCTTGGTTGAATCTAGAACCTGAATTGCGAGCTAACCTAGAGAAAAAACTCTTCCCTGCCCCCAAACGCGCTCAGCAACTGCGCCAAATTCTTCAGCAACATCAGCGGTTAACCCCGATTCTCGCTTGGCCGGATCTTTCCTGTGTTGTCACTGCTCGCGGCGGAACTTCAGATTTCTACCTACAACAATTTCCCGAATACTTTGGTAGTACCCCTGTCTTTGGCGGAATTTACTCCTCGGCGGAAAGCATTTTTGGCATTACACCCCAACTCAACCAAGACAGCAACATCCTCGCCATTGAAACGGGCTTTTTTGAATTCATTCCCCCCCAACAGTGGGAGAAATCCCAACCCCATACCCTACTGGCAGAAGAAGTGAAAGTTGGGGAACTGTATCGGATTGTGGTTAGCAATTACAATGGCTTTTATCGCTATGACATTGGTGATGTGGTCGAAGTAGCGGGATTTTGCGGCACTGCCCCGCTAATCGTCTTTCGTTACCGACGCGGCGGCCTTTTGTCTTCGACAACCGAAAAAACAACGGAATTTCACGCCCTACAGGTAATGCAGCAACTCCAACAGGAATTCAACATTTCCTTGGAAAGTTTCTGTATTACCCTCTCGAATGATCATCAAACCCCGCCTGCCTATCTGGTTAACATCGAACTATCTCCCGGTTCGACATTGCCTAATCCCCAACAATTTCTAGAACAATTTGATCGGCGCTTAAAAACGATTCATGCCTCTTATGAAGTGAAACGGCGCGATCAGGTGCCTCCGCCGCGCTTGCGAATATTAGCCCCAGGCAGTTTTGGCAAGCTTTACCAACGTCTGATGCAACAAGGGATTCCGGAACATCATCTCAAATTTCCCCATATTAGCGAAGATCGCGCTTTTTTAGCGGATCTGCCGGTGGAAAAAGAAGTGTTATTCCCCAGCGATTCTCAAATGCCAACCCTGGGACGAGATTTAATCATTGATGAAAATTAATGCAATCTAGGAGTAGCCATGCCAAAAAAAGATTGGGTCAAAACCCTTGTCAACACCCCTGCCATTAAAAAGCTCGAAGCCCAAGTTCCCAAATACTCTAAGGTTGGAGATTCAGTTTTCTTTACAACCGAACAATTCCCGTGGGCAAAAAAGTTGGAAGCCAATTGGCACCTTATTCGCCAAGAATTGGATGATGTGCTGGAGCGTGTGGGAGAATTGCCGAACTTCCAAGACATTATGCATAGGCAACAACGCATTAGCCAAGATGATGGCTGGAAAACATATTATTTCTGTGCCTTTAACTTTGTTGCCCAGAAAAACTGCGATCGCTGTCCGCAAACTTGGAACTTGATTAAAGATATTCCTGGTTTAAAGGTTGCCTTCTTCTCTATCTTAAGTCCTGGAAAACAGATTCCGGAACATCGCGGCAAACACAAAGGCTTAATCCGCTATCATTTGGGATTAAGAGTGCCGGAACCCAAAGACGCCTGCGGCATTCGGGTTGGCAATGAGATTGCCCATTGGGAAGAAGGGCAAAGTTTAATTTTTGATGATACCTTTCCCCACCAAGCATGGAATAACAGCCATGGCTATCGCGTTGTCTTGTTTCTGGATATTGCCCGACCCTTGCACTTTCCTCTCTCGGTTGTCAATTGGGCTGTTTTCCAAATTCTCTCCTTTTCTCCCTTAGCCCAACAAGCGAAAGCCAATTATAAAAGTTGGGAAAAACGCTTTGAAGCACAAAATTCAGATTCGCCGCATTAGCGACTGCCAGGTTTTAGGATTGCTCATTCCTTCCCATAAAATTTTGGGAAGCGCAAGGGCAGATCCCAAATGTACCCGCCACTTATTCCACGACCAAGCAGCACTTGTTAAGGGGTGAGGATGCCAAAAGCGATTAATCGAGCAAACCACCTCATCCCCAAGAGTTGTCACTTCGTGCCACCAACCTGCGGGAATATACAATACTTCTCCGGCTTGTAGGGTGAGATCATAGCGTTGCTGCAAAGCTTGTTTGAGTTTGGGAAACTCCGAAAAGTCGGGACGATCGGGATAAACTTGACTATAAGAGGCGCGCAGTTTTAAACCATGTTTAAGGTGAACCGATACCGGAAACGGATACAGATTGTTCAATTCCTGCGGTGAAAACAGCACGACTTTTTTAGACCCTTGCAGTTGAATCAATAAACTATCCACCGGATCGTAATGCAGGCAAGTCGTATGACCGCCAGGCCCAATCCCAGTTTATTAATAATGTCGTTTAAAACCGGATGCTCGGCAAGGGGAGTTCCTTTCAAAGGAAATTTCGCTAAATAAATATCGCGATCGCGCGCTTCTTGACGTTGAATCAACTGGGCAAATTCTGAAAAAGAAAGGGTTTTAGGTTCCATCCCCCGACCAATTTCTTGCCATTGGCGTTTATCCTGTTGATAACGTTGTCGTCCATAAGCCCGCACCGGTGTAGGATAATCTGCTAAATAATGACATAGAAAATCTAAATCCCAACTTGTCTGTTGGGGCAGTAAGTCTAAAATAATTGCAGGTTGATTGGCACTGCGATGCTGCTCAAAAAAATCCTGTGTTTTTAAGCTTTCAATGGGAATCCGAGGAATAGTCAGAGTTGACATAGCGCGATCGCGTTGCTCACTGCGTTCTTGATTTTACCAATGCGACTATCGTTCCAGATCCGCCTGAGTTCCTACTAAACAAGTATTTTCCAAATTAGCCCCTTTCAAGTTCGTGTTTTCCAACTCAGCACACAAAAGGTTTGCCCCTTCTAAATTCGCACCGCCAAGATTGGCGCCTCGCAAATCGGCTTCCTCTAAGTTGGCTTCGCTTAAATCAGCCCCGTTTAAGTTGGCATCGGATAAGTTAGCCCCCTTAAGATTAGCCCCCTGGAAATTAGCGCCTTGTAAATCCGCAGCGCGCAAATCGCCCCCTTGCAGATTGGCTTCACTGAAATTAGATCCATTCACAAATGCCCCAGCTAAGCTAACTCGCGATAAGGCGGCCCCCATTAAATTAGCGCCGCGAAGAATGCTGCCGCGCAAATCGGCGCTTTTTAAATTCGCCCGCACCAGATTAGCGCCAAGCAAGCTGGCACGAAGATCCGTTGCAATCAGTGTTGCTCCTAATAGATTGGCCCCATCCAGGTGAGCGGATTGCATATTGGCGCCGGATAAATCGATTCCTCCTAAATTGGCGCCGCTGAGGTTCACTTGCGCTAAATAGGCTTGCGTTAGGGCTTCGTCTTCGAGATCTGCCCCAGGAAGCTCTTGAATTTTGCCATGACGAATTGCTTCGAGATCCATTTCCTTCATCCTTTAATTTGATGTCATATTTTTTTCCGGCTCAGTGTCGAGAAGCCATATTCCAGCTGCAATTTTGGGTTGAGACGTTTCCAGACTCATTCCCTGCTGCATTCCTGCAACCAATAAACTAAGGGCTTCTACCAGTTTCGGGTCAAACCTGATATTGGCTTGCTCCTGGCATTCCGAATAGGCTTGATCCAGAGTGGCTTCCCGAGAGTCAGTTTCTTGGTTCATGCGCAACTCATTGACCCGATTTTGGAAGTAGCTCGCAAGTGCTAAAATCCTCGATTCTAGGGGAATGTTATCATAAGCCAGTTGTCCCGGTTTGCCGCTGCCGTCCCAGTTTTCCGTTTGATGGGTAATAATCCGCGCGATCGCGCTCATTTGAGGCATTGCTCGCAACGCTTCCACACTGGGAATCAAGTCACAGGAAGGGGCTTTTTCGGGGTCATCTTCGGAAGTCGGTGTGGCCCCTAAGGAGGGGACTAAGCGGTGCAGCAAACTGGCTAAGCGCAACCGTTTTTGTTGCCAACCCGGAATATCTAAAACTTCCCCCATGGCCTCTGCTAGGGCAGTTACTTCCGCTGCTGCCATGGGGTTTTGCAAATCAGCTTGGTCGATGAGTTGCGCCATCCGCAAAAAGGCTTGCATCTCATTGGAGAGCAAATTATCATCAAGTTCTTGGGATTGCGGCAAATAGGATTGCTGACTATCCGCAACGGCTTGCTGCTCGTTAATAAGTTCCGCTTGGGAATTTTGCAGATAGTCCACCACTTGTGACACCACCACACCGGTATCTTCTTTTTCCACCGTTCCCAACTGTTCTCCAACGGTAGCGGCATGTTTTTCCAATTCGGCTTGGAGGGTCGCATCATAGTTGCCAATGTGCGCGATCGCGAGATCTGCCGCTTCCTTGACCAACTCGGGTTCAAACGTCCAAAACCCGTAAAATTTCCGTTCTAAATCATGTTCGGGGACCCCGGTTTTGCCATAATCTTCTTCTGACAGTTCCTGGCACAGGACCATTGCCGTATAGCTGGGAGAGCAAATAATCAAATGCCATTCTTGTGCGACGGGGTCAGTAGTGGGATCTAAATCAACTAAACGAACATTATCCCGTTGACTGGTGGGATGCTCTGCAAAGCCAGTATTGGGCGCCGCCATAATCGCAATTTTACGCGCCTTATCGGCAAGGTCGCCATAGCGATCCGCTTCTTGGAGATACCATTTCCCTTGTTGAAACGCTGCAATGACCAACGGCGAACTTTTGGTATTGAGAATAAAATCTTCAAGGGCATGGCATAAAGCGACTAAGGTATTTTTATAATAAACGCCAAAATTGAGAGGACGATCGGTATCTTGATGCCTTGTATAGAGTTTTTGTAAAATTGATCCTTCTAACATAGCAATAATTGGTAATTTGTTATCGGCGATTGGTTATTCGTTTCCTCCATATAACCTGCTGCCTTTAAGTGGCGTGGAAGCATTAGGTGAAGCTGACGACGACTAATTGGAGGTCTTTTCACCACGGAAAAGGGAGCATTTGCTAATTCCACAGAGCATTCCAACCATAGGGTTAAAGGGAGTCGTTGAATCCCGTTTTTACCATGAGATCGCATAATTCCGGTGTTAAATTATCGGCTCGAATGTAAGCAGCTCTCATTATTGTCATATATCTTAACGTAGCGTTAATCGAATTGGTGCTGGGCGTTTAACTCACTAGGAGGAAATCAAAACACCCATTAATTAAATAAAACTGTTTTTGAAATTAAGAAAACTGTCTCAGCCCGTCAAATTTATTTTTATCTTGAAACCGTCAGCAACTTTCAGGGGCAGTTTGTATTAGGATTAACAGCTACTGGGGATCAGCTAGTGCTAGGTTAGAAATGTAATGTTTAGTAAATGCACTAGCTTATTGTCATGGCTCAAATCCTTGATCCCATCCCTAACACCTCTTCCAATCCCATCTTGTGCTGTTATGTCAATGCTACAAGTTCCATTCAGGTAGCGCGAATTACAAATATCGAGAATTGGTACTTTGAACGAGTTGTTTTTCCTGGACAACGGTTGGTGTTTGAAGCATTCCCAGAAGCAATTTTAGAAATTCATACCGGCATGATAGCCAGCGCCATTTTATCGGATCAAATTCCTTGTTCTCGATTAACGGTCCAAGAAACCGAAACCGATAGTTCTTCTCTCGGAGACAGTGAAGCTAGTACAGATGAGAGCAACAGCGCGATCGCGGCGCAAGTTTAAGTTTAATCGAAGATGAGTATAAAAAACAACTTTTAAGAATGGCAAAGAATTCTGGTTTCGGCCTTTGTAAGGTCAGCTAGATAAAAATAGTAAACAAAGCCCTCCTTTTTGCAAGGAGGGATAAATTTTCTTAATGAGGAAATTGGGCCATAAATTTGCGATCAATGTGGTCTTTCCAACGCCACAGTAACGGTGAATGAAAGCCCAATGGCCCCCAAGACGCGATCGCGCTTTGGTCGCCAGTGCCAATTAAACTAAGGTAGAATCGTTGCGGTCGGTAGGGCTTTAAGGGCTTGCCCAACACAGTGCGCTGCAGATTTCGAAAGAGAGGTTTCCCTTGCCGCACGGCAAAAACCCCTGCTTTGGGGCGAGGATGACCTTGGATGGCGGCGATATCCCCCGCAGCAAACACAAAGGGATGAGACACTGACTGTAAATACTGATTGACTAAAATAAATCCTCGCTCATCAGTCGCTAACCCGCTCTTTTCAATCCAGTCGGGGGCGCTGGCTTGTGTAACCCAAAAGACAATATCGGTTTCTAGGGATAACCCCGATTCACATATTACTTTATCAGGCAGCACTTCCCTGACAGCTTCTCCTAAATGGAGCGTTACCCCGCGTTGCCTTAATAAATTATGTAAATGGCGGCGAATCCATTTGCCATGCCGCGGCAATAATTCCGGTTCCCGTTGAAATAAATGAATCGCAACTTGATCGCTGTTTTGCTGCAGTCTTTGTTGCATATTTAAAGCCAGTTCCACCCCGCCTGCGCCACCGCCGACAATGGCAAGGGTTCTAGGTTGGTTGGGGGTAGTCTCCACCTGTTGCAAAAATTCATACCAATGGCGGAGAAACACCGGCACCGGTTTCGCAGGAACAGCATAGTCTTTTGCCCCTGATACCGTGAAAGTCGCCGGCGTAGAGCCAATATCAATGGAAACCGTATCAAAGGGAAGAGGCGGCCGATTTAAACATAAAATTTGTTTTCGCTCTAAATCAAGACCAATGGCTTTATCCTCATAAAATTTCGCTTGGGCGAGTTGGGCTAAATGAGGCAAGTCAATGTGGGTTTGCTCGTAACTGTATAAGCCTGCCACATGAGCCGGCAACATGCCCGAATAAGGGGCTTTTTTAGTATCGCTCAACAGCGTTAGGCGGGTATTGGCAAGCGAGTGCATCTGCCATTGCCGTAGTACAATAGCATGACTATGACCCCCACCCAGGAAAACAATATTTTGAGATTCAGAGCGCGATCGCATGATTCATTAAATTGATGCAGTCGTTTCTATTGTTCCATTGATATCTGAATCAATTCTGAAAAGGAACCATGAGTAATCAGCAAACTGTCAGTTGTGCCATTGCATTGGGCAGCAATTTAGGAGAATCGCAACAGAACCTAGAACAAGCGATTTCCCAGTTGAATCAATTGCCAGAAATTACCGTTAATGAGGTTTCCAGCTGGTACGAAACCGTGCCGGTTGGCCCTGCCCAACCCAATTATCTCAATGGCTGCGCTCTTGTTGCTACTAGTTTAGCGCCTCACCCTCTGCTAGATACATTATTGAGGATTGAAACCCAGTTTGGGCGTGTCCGTCAAAAGCGTTGGGGGGCGCGTACCCTTGATTTGGATTTGCTTTTATATGAAGATGTCGTGTTGGATACCCCACGCTTAAAACTGCCTCATCCTCGCATGAGAGAACGGGCATTTGTTTTAGTTCCTTTAGGAGAAATTGCCCCGAATTGGGTGGATCCCGTTACAGGAAGCGCGATCGCGCAGTTAAAAGATACGATAGACTATTCCGGTATTTTGCAGCAACTTTAATTTCATGTCAGCAAATCATTCTTCTCCCGAAATCTTGAAAGAACGTCTCTGCTATCAAGGACGCAAATTTAATTTTGAAGTCAGCCATATCCGTCTTCCCAATGGCATGGAAGGGGAATGGGAATGCATTCGTCACCCCGGCGGCGCCTTAGCAGTTCCTCTGACACCGGAAGGAAAGCTAGTCTTAGTGGATCAATATCGCTTTCCCCTAAAACAACGCTTATTGGAGTTTCCGGCAGGAACCGTGGAATCGTCTGAAAAAGCTGCGGAAACCATTAAACGGGAACTAGAGGAAGAAACAGGCTATCGCGCTCATCAATGGCAGGATTTAGGGAAATTTCCCCTCGCACCGGGTTATTCGGATGAGTACATCTATTCCTTTTTAGCCACAGATTTAGAACAATTAGACACCCCCCCGGATCAAGATGAGGATGAAGATATTGAAATTGCCCTTTATACGCCCCAAGAACTAGAGAAATTGATTCACAGTGGCGAAGCGAATGTGGACGCTAAATCGATTGCTAGCTATTATCTTGCCCGTCCTTATTTTTAATTAAATCAGGGCGAACCGAATTCGCCCCTACTACGGCATCAATCAGGTTTAAGAAACATCGGAAGAAATAGGCGTTGCAACAGCTTCCTCTGATTTGGAATCTTGGGTTTCTTGACTTTCTTGACTGGCTTTCAGGCTTAAGTATTCGTCTAATTGGGCTTGGATTTTATCTCGCACCAGTTCCCGATATTCAATAAAGTGTTCCCCAAGGGCGCATTGGGCAAGATAACTGCCTAATAACTTGGGTTTGGCGCGATAGATGTGAAACAGATATTTCCAGAAACGCCAGCGAGTTTTACGAACAACGCCCTGTCGCCAGAAGATCAATAACATGGCGCGAATGGTTGTCCAATCTACCTTGCGAGATTTGCGGTCATGGTTGGGTTCGCCAATGAGGAGAAATTGATTGTAGGCGCGATCGAGATAGTTTTGCGGATCGTATAATTCCCAGAAGGCTTCAATGTATTCCTTGGCAATGTCCTCTACTGGGCGAGTGGGAATAAAGTTCATCAAGGTCGTTTGATTAATATTAGCCCCCTGATCCAAAAGTCGTCCTTCTTTTTGCAGGCGATGCCATAAGCCGGTATCGGGAAGGGCTTGCAACATACTGAACATTGCCAAGGTAATGGAAGTATTTTCCACAAATTGAACAATGCGCTTGCCGGCTTGAGATTCTTCCCCATCAAAGCCAATGATAAATCCGGCAGTGACTCGCATGCCGTGGCGCATAATGGTTTTCACGGCATCAGATAGGGGATCGCGCGTATTTTGGTGTTTTTTCGTTAAGACTAAGCTATCTTCATCGGGGGTTTCAATGCCCAAGAAAACAGAGTTAAAGTTGGCTTCCACCATTAAATCCATTAATTCGGGATCTTGGGCTAAATCAACTGAAGCTTCTGTATTGAGGGTAAAGGGATAGTTATGTTCTGCCATCCAGGTTTTTAATTCCCGCAACAGCAGTTTCACATTCCGCTTATTCCCAATAAAATTATCATCAACAATGAAAATGCTGCGTCGCCATCCCAGTTCATAAAGCCGTTCTAATTCAGCAATTAATTGCTCAGGGGTTTTAGTGCGAGGTTTACGCCCATAGAGAACAATAATGTCGCAAAATTCACATTGGAACGGACACCCTCGGGAAAATTGCGCCGACATATTATCATAGGCATCCATTTTCAATAAATCATAGCGCGGGATGGGCGTTTGGGTGACATCCGGTTTTTCATCTGCTCTGAATTTACCACTGGTTTCACCATTTTCTAGCGCTTCCACAAATTTGGGCAGGGTAATTTCCCCTTCGTCAAGCACTAGATAATCAGCGTTTGTGGCTTCTGCTTCATGGGGCAAAGCTGTGGGATAAGGGCCGCCTACCGCTACCGGTTTTCCATATTCTTTCGCTTTTTGGATTTGGGCATTAAAGTCTTCTTTCTGCACAATCATGGCAGAAACCATTACTAAATCTGCCCATTCCCATTCTTGTTGGGTCACTTCGCGGAGATTGCAATCCACCAAGTGGAAATCCCATTCTTGAGGGAGAATCGCTGCCACCGTGATTAATCCTAATGGCGGCAGAAATGCTTTGCGGTTGACTAAGGCTAATGCCCGTTCAAAGGACCAGAAACTTTGCGGAAAACGGGGATAAACGAGTAAGACACGCATAAAGGAGATATTTTATTTATTTGCAGGATTCCCTTCTAAATAACATAAAACTTACTGCAAAGCCAAGTTAATTTAGTATTTATCAACAACTGATTTTTTATATTTTCTTAAGATTTGAGCTGTTGAATTTTTTGTTGGAAATACTCTTGTTGATAGCTTAAAGATTTCGCGATTTGCAACGCGTTTTCATAGGCAGTCCGGGCTTTTTGCAGTTGATCCTGTTGCTGATGGAGTTTGCCGATTTGATCGTAGGTCATCATTAATCCATAGTAATCAGAAGATTCCCGATGCACGATTAATAATTGTTTATAAATTTGGAGGGTGGTGTCGAGAGAGCCGTCTTTGCGATAAAGTTGGGCAAGATGGGATAGGGCATCGGACGCGATCGCGTATTTTTGTTGCGACCAGGCTAAATTAAAGGCTTTTTGATAGGTTTGACTGGCTTGATAGGTTTGATTGGTTTGGGCGTAATCTTCTCCCAACGCCACCATTAAAGCGGGTAATGCTTGCTGATTATTTTGTTGTTGATAAACGTCAATTAAACGCTGTTTGACGGTAATGCTTTGTTCTGGTGTTCCCTCTTGTTCGTATAAATATTTCAAATTAGAAAGATAATTAATTCTGGCAACTGTATCATTGTTTTCTGTGGCCTTTTCCAATAATGTTTCGTAAATTTTAGTAGCTTGTTGATAAGCAAATTGTTCTTGGTATAATTGAGCCGTTTTTTCTAAAATTGGCGTGGGATTGGGACTATCTTTTGCTAAGTTTTGATAAATCGCGATCGCGCCATCGATGGCACGCATTTGTTCATAAGTTTGGGCCAATGTTTTCATTAATTCCCGATTATTATTTTCTTTCGCAGTTGCTTCAATGGTTTGCAACCGTTCTCGAATATGGCGAAAGTCTTGGGAACGATTTTCCGACCAAGCAGTTTCGCCAACGCGCCCCAATGCTTTGACTTCTTTAATCGGTTCCAGTTTTTGACGCAATTTTAATTCCCGATACCAAATCTCAAAGGCGGCGGCAACATTTCCCTGTTGATAGCGGTTTCTAGCGTATTGATTCAGTTTATCCAATGCTTGTTCCAATCGGAATTTTTCTAAGGGGCTTAGGGGACGGGAAACAGGCGTATTGGGAAGCAAAGGATCATTAAATTCTTGAACTTCTAAGGGATTTTGAAATGGCGTTTTTGCCGAACTAGGAAAACTGAATCCCCAAGCTAAATTGACCCCTAAACTAGCAATTAAAATCCTAGAAATAACTCGATTTTTTTTCATAAAAATAGCATAAAATCAATTATGTTTGTTTCAATTGCAGGGTAATTGCTTATTGGCCGTTATTGTTTATTTTCTTTCTAATTAATAAATTATCTAACAACTGATATTTCATTTGAAATCGCAATTGTTAGATGGAAAAGCATATTGGTTATTATTATTTTCACTGATTGATTCAGTTATTCGTTGGTTGCCTCGCTAATCAAGAGAAATTATTTGTTTGCTGTTACTTGTTCAAACGATTTTCTGGCGGAGGATCAATCATATCCCATTCACCCATCACCGTAACAACGCCCCAGGAGAGAAGTCCCCCTAACACAACCCCGGTGACAATTAACGTCAGATAAAATCGCCGTAGCAGGCGTAAATTTTCTTTTCCTTGTTCACTCAGCGGTTGGGATTTGTCGTCTTCTAACAAAGAATCCTCCTCAAACTGAGAGGAACCAGAAGGAAATTGTGAATTTTGGTCATTAAAAATTGATGGCATCGATGGCCGAGAACCATTTTTCTGGGAGGGGGGATGATGGTTATTATCGTTATACATAATTCAAACTCACTGTTGACCTTGCTGTAGCAGTTGCCGATTATGCCGGAATGGCATTGTAAGTGTAATCATTGGTTTTAATTGGTTCGGTGAGAGGTTGATAAACAGTATTCCGTTCTTGGTAAGGACGCCCAATGCTGGCAATCGCGTTTTGCAAACCGGAAACTTCCATACAAGTTCCGCCTTGTGCCCCTGCCATGGTAGTAATATGTTCTTCCATCAACGTTCCGCCAATATCGTTACATCCCCACTGTAGCGCTTCCGTCGCTCCTGCTAAACCGAGTTTAACCCAACTGGGCTGATGATTGGGAATCCACTCTCCTAAATAAATTCTGGCGACAGCAGTGAGATGGAGGGCATCTTCTTTAATGGGTTGATCTCTTCCTACCCGTTGACGCAATGGTTTTGGCGCTTCTTCTCCCACAAAAGGCAGTAAAATAAATTCAGTAATCCGCCCCGGATAATCATTGTTAATCGCTGTTTCTTGCAGCGATCGCAGTTGTTCTAAATGATAAATTTGCTGTTGTGGCGTTTCAATGTGCCCCGACAACATCGTACTAGTTGTGGGCATTCCCACCCGGTGGGCAGCGCTGATAATGTCTAACCAGGCTTGAGTGTTCAGTTTTTCGGGACAAATCACTTGCCGGACGCGATCGTGTAAAATTTCTGCAGCCGTTCCGGGCATAGAACCAACTCCCGCCGCTTTTAATTCGCCAATGACAGTTTCATAACCAATGCCATCTTCTCTGGCGATAAACTGAATTTCTTGAGGGGAAAAGGCATGAATATGGAGTTGTGGAAAGGCATCTTTGATGGTTTTGACTAACTGTTGATAGTAAGCCAAACAATATCCATCAATTTTTGCTTCCGGGTTTAATCCCCCTTGCATACAAATTTCAGTTGCCCCGCGTTTGAGGGCATCAGCCGATTTGTTCAAAATTTCGTCGAAATTCAGCCAATATGCCCCTTCGGTATTGGCATCGCGACGGAAAGCACAAAAGCTGCAATGTTGCTCGCAAATATTGGTAAAGTTAATATTGCGATTGACAACATAGGTAACGGCTTCTCCTGAGTGTTCTTGACGCAGGAAATCTGCCGTTTCTCGAATCGCTTCCCGGGCTGCGATGTCTGTTTGGGTGAGTAAGAATTCCCCTTGTTCAGGAGAAATGCTTGCTTGATTTTTAGCCTGTTTCAGGATGGTATCCAGTTTTTGGGAAATCACACTAATTCTTGTTGGAGATGCTTTCACTAACCACTAGTTTCGATTTTAGCCATTAGAACTCTTTTTTCACACCTTCGGGAACACTAACTGCAGAACGACCGGCTAATTTTTTTAAGTTCTGCAATCGGATTAATTCTGAGAAATTGAGTGTGGTTCTGCCTTCAACTTCAGCGACTTTTTCAATGCTGCTATATAAAGCTTGGGCCGCGTCTGTAGCATCATAGCCCCGTCGTTGAGCAACTTTAACCGCTTTTTCGTCCGCATCTAATTCCGTTTGTACGCTACGGGTTTTTCGCCAAATTTGGCTGCCGGCTAAAACCGCTAACCCACCACTGACAAGAATTCCAATGGCGTCTCCCTGGGCAACTTCCACACCGGTACCAATAACGCCTGCAACAACAACGCCTTGATAGAGATCAGGTTTAAACCATTTAATCCCGGTTAACCAACAAACAGTGCGAAGCAGTGCTAAATCGCGTTCTTCTCGCGACAGTTCATGCCAAAGATCAAAATTAATATAAATTGGTCTTGCCCCTTGATTCCAGGGCAGGGGAAAAGGGGTTTCAATGAGGCGCGACTGTTGGGGCTTAGGAATAATTTTCGTAGACATTCGCCCCGAAGCCGGCATTAAGTCGATTAAGCGGCGAACTTCATCTTGATCAGGATACATGGCTCAGGTTGCGCTTGCTGGAGTTGGTAATACTTATATCATATTTCAGAAGATTTACGATGCTTTGTTGCCAAAGTGCAAACTTATCGTTCGGAAAATGTGGACAAATTTTGTTCCTTACAAAACAAATATTGCCGTCTGATTATGTCGTTTGGTTTAGTTGATCAATTCCAATTCAGGCAACTGATTATGATCAAGCTTTTTTGATTCAGTTGATTCCATAAGGGGGTTAAGGAAGTATCTAAATTGAATTTGAGGTATTTTAAAGTCTGTTTGATTGCGTTTTTAGTAGTATGAGAAAGGTGACTGGATAATTCATGGTTAAGCGCTAGTATTAAAATTAAATACGCTTCCGGTATTTTATGATAAACAGAATTAATAAAGCTTAACAAAATTTGAGGAGGATTATCATAAATAATTTTGGAATTGAATTCGGAAGGGTTCGGCAAAAAGTGTTTAATGATAGGTTGTGGCTTCATATTTAAGTGTATAGAATTTTCCTCCTACTTTTTCGGACATTAGCAATTCTCACTCTAATGAGATACGCTCTGAACTGAACCAATTAAGTAATTAAATTTTGTCATAAGCCTTAATCAGTCAATGTTGCTACTGTAGC
>PXPI01000107.1 GCA_003021905.1 Cyanobacteria bacterium SW_9_44_58
GGTTCTGTACCCCCTAGGAGGGGTTCTAACCAAGCTCCTGCTTATGCCTCGGATTTCATGAAAAATCCTGCGATTTCACAGGAAACGAATCGCACAAGCGGGTCATGCTTGGGATACCATGCAAGAAAAGTTATCCTTCAGCGATCGCTTTGGGTTAACCCTGACCTTTGAACCGCCCAATCAAGATACTTACTTAAACATTGTCCATTATCTTGCCCAAGTTGAACAAATTCCCCTTTCTACAGAAGAATTGGAGTTTCGGGCTAAACAATGGGCAACCCGTCATAATGGAAGGTCTGGGCGCAGTGCTAGGCAGTTTATCGATTTTTTACAAGGGGAATTAGGAATGACATGAATAGTTGCTTTAGCAATAGTACGCATTAGAATGATTACAAGTGCAAAAGGATATTTCAGGTTAGTTGTTCCTCCTAAACCAAACATAATTTATTGAGGTGGAAGCGTGAAAGTTTTCAATTTGGTTTTGGCAACAGTTTTATTATTTTCTTTATCAAGTTGTCGCAGCCAAACGCAACTCTATCGCTTGAAAGATGTGACGGAAAATCAACAACTTTTGCTAAGAAAAAAGTCTATCGCTAAACCTAGTTATGGGTTGTTGATTATGGGCCAAGGATACTTAGAAGGACAAGCTAGGATTGCTTTATTGCGGGGCGGAAATGTTTATCAAACGGAAGTTGTTTCTGGCAACGTTAAATTTCAATGGCGAGAGCAATGGCAGGATCATGAAGCAATTATTCGCTATCAACCCCGTTCTGTAACCGAAGGAAACTTAAGGTTTAGTGTTACTTTTTTGGATTAGAGTTAAATACCAAAATTTTTAATGATTGCCATTAATTATGGTTTAATAATAATTTGAATTAACCAATTGACCAACAACATTAAAAGCAAATAAATAATCATTGCAAATATTATGTTGATATCTAACACATTGGTTTCATTATTAAAAGTAATTGTGTCAAATAAATTAGAAAAGGGAATAGCAAAAGGTTTTGATAGTCCATAAATAAAACTGGAAAATATATTCTCGCGATTAGCACCCGTTACCATTAGTAGAAATCGCAACCCTAATAGAATCTCTAAAGCTGTCACTAAATACGATATACTCTGATTTGCTTTTCGAGAAATCACTAATTTCCGCGCTTTGGCAGCTTTCCTTTCTTCACGCAGCAAACGTTCTGCTTCTTCTTCCTCTTCCGGAGTCGGTGCTAAATAGCGAGGCTCGCGACGATGCTCATAAGAGGGGTCATGAGGAACATTATGAGAATGTTCGTGAATTTCGTCAGCGTCTTTTTGACTCTCTAAATTAGAGAGAGAATCTGGTTTATTGATATAATTTTGTTCTTTGTCCTCTTGGGGATCATTGGAATAAGTCATAATAAGAGAGAGAGCTTTAAGATCTATTTTCTATAAAAATAGAATTCTATTTTTTAAATTAAATTTTGATCAAAATTCAGGTGACATTACAAAAAGCAACTATCCTAATAAAGGATAAAATGAAAAAGAAATTCTATTCATTGAATGATTCTTCCCTGGTTAAATTGAAACCCTATGCTAATTGCAAAAGTCTTCCTTGTCATCGATAATAGCAGATAGGAGAGTTAAAAAGGAACAAATAGCACCATAATTTAAACAATGTCAATTCTGAGACTAGAGAGAATTAGTAAAACCTATCCCACTGGAGAAGTCTTAAAGGATGTCAACTGGGAAGTTAAAGCAGGAGAACGAATTGGACTTGTGGGGGTTAATGGGGCAGGAAAAACCACCCAACTCAAAATTCTTATGGGTGAGACAGAACCCAGTACCGGTGAAGTGATTTGCGCTTCTGATTTAAAGATCACTTGTTTGAGTCAAGAGTTTGATGTTGATCCCAATCTCACGATTCGGCAAGAACTTTGGCGAGTGTTTGAAAAAGCGAATGAAATACAACAAAATCTGGAAAAAATCCAAAAACAAATGGAGACGGCAGAGCCGGAAGAACTGGATCAATTAATTCGTAAGTTGGATCGCTATCAACAAGAGTTTGAAGCACAAGGCGGCTATCAACTGGATGCCAAAATTAGCTGTTTGTTGCCGGAATTAGGATTTTTACCGGAAGACGCCGATCGCGTGGTTTCTAATTATAGCGGCGGTTGGCAAATGCGCATCTGCTTGGGAAAAGTAATGTTGCAAGATCCTGATGTTTTATTATTGGACGAACCGACAAACCATCTGGATTTAGAAACCATCGAATGGTTGGAAAACTATCTCAAAAATCTAAATACACCGATGGTGATTGTGTCTCATGATCGCGAATTTTTAGACCGGTTATGTACACAGATTGTGGAAACTGAACATGGGGTTTCGACAACGTATTTGGGAAATTACTCCAGCTACCTGGAACAAAAAGAAATTAATCGGCAAGCCCAACAAACTGCTTACGAACGTCAACAAAAAGAAATTGCTAAACAGCAAGAATTTATTGAGAAATTCCGAGCCAGTGCTACCCGTGGTACCCAAGCCAAAAGTCGGGAAAAACAACTGGAAAAAATGGAAGAAGTAGAAGCTCCCGAAGCTAGAGTTAAAACCCTTAAATTTCGATTTCCTACGGCCCCTCGCAGCGGTAAGGAAGTGGTTGAAATTGAAAATTTAACCCATACCTATGATGATAAAGTACTGTTCCTAGGCGCGAACTTATTAGTGGAACGCGGCGATCGCGTGGCATTTTTAGGGCCTAATGGTTCTGGAAAATCAACAATTCTACGACTGATTATGGGGCTAGAAACCCCAACCGAAGGAACGGTGAAACTCGGCGATCATAATGTGATTCCCGGCTATTTTGAACAAAATCAAGCCGAAGCCTTAGACTTTTCTTTAACCGTGGAAGAAACCATTCAAAAAGCCGTTCCTGATTGGAAATACGAAGATATTCGCGCTTTACTTGGGAAATTTCTCTTCAGCGGGGAAACTGTTAAGAAAAAAGTTGGTCCCCTCAGCGGTGGGGAAAAAGCAAGACTGGCACTGGCAAAAATGCTTCTGCAACCCGTTAATTTATTAATTCTGGATGAGCCCACCAATCATTTGGATATTCCGGCTAAAGAAACCATTGAATCAGCCCTGCAAAACTATGACGGTTCAGCGTTAATTGTGTCTCACGACCGCTATTTTATTTCGCAAGTGGCAACAAAAATTGTAGAAATTCGTGACGGGGAATTGGTGGTTTATGACGGCGACTATCACTATTATCAACAGAAGAAAGAAGAAGAAGCCGAGGCGGCTCGCATAGCAGAAGAACAAGCCAAAGCAGAAGCGAAACGCCAAGCCAAGAAGGAAAAGCAAAAACAAAAGGAAAAAGAGCGTAAAGCAAAGAAAAAACAAAATAAAAACTCATGAATTATGATTTCCCGTTAGATTGAGACGCTAATATCTTCTGCTTGATAGATGAAACAAGAATTAGAACCCGATAACTTGAATTACTGTTGCATCAAGGAAGTAGATTTCAATGAAAAATCAAATTTTTTCAACTTTAGCAGTAACAGGAATTGCTTTTACCAGCCTTGTCATGCCCTTAGAAGCCCAAGCGCAACGGGTTGTTGGGGTTAATCCAGGCGTCGAAACTAAAAACGTTTCTCCAGACACCTCAATTTCAGGACTATTTGAAACGGAGCAAGGAGAAGAAATTGAGGTTGATTCGGTAAGAATTCTGGTTAATGGCAACGATGTAACGGAACAAAGCACGATTACCCCCAATTTCTTTAGCTATCGACCGGATAAACCTCTCCCTCCCGGACAAAACCAGATTAAGGTGGAGTATCAAAACACGATGGGAGAGCAGCGATCAGTTAATTGGACATTTTCGGTTGAGCAACCCACTCAAGCATTAAACATTGAATCCGTGACGCATAATGCCAAAGACACACTGGGTTCAGGAGCAACGTTTTTAGCCACCATCAAGGGAACTCCCAACGCAAACGCCTCGGTTCTACTAATTTCAGAAGAAACTGATAAAGTTCAGAGCCTTCCAGCTGAAGAAGTTAGTTCCGGCGTCTATGTTGCCACGCTGAATGTCTCTCCTGAAGAGGCGTTTAAAAACGTAGTTATCGTTGGTCGGCTTCAACAAGATGATCAAATGATTCATGCTGCTGCTTCGGAAACAGCTCGTTTTGATGCGTCTGTTGCCTCCACTAATGAGCCGGTAGTGGAAGAACAAGCAAGCGAAACTGTTGAAACAGAAGAGCAACCAACAGAAGAACAAGCAAGCGAAACCGCTGAAACAGAAGAAGAATCCAGGGACGTTGCTGCTACCTATCCGTTGCGTCCTGCTTTTTTGAGCCATCAGAACGGCGACAAAGTTGATGCTGCTAATGGGTTTGTTTTGAAAGGACAGACCAAGCCCAGCGCTGAAATTAATATAGAAGTGAATGCTAAGCGCCAAGTTCTCGGCGGATTAGTTGATATTGGTTCTACTGACTTAATTAATAAACAAGTTGTCGCAGATGAAAATGGACAGTTTGAGGTTACGGTTCCAGCTCCTCCCAAAATTTCCTCTGGCTTACGCTATACCATTCAAGCAACCGCAAGCAAAGGGGAAGAAAATAGTCAAGCAACTGAGATTACACTAATTCAAGAATAGTTGTCATCTCTTTTTTTGCAATTCTTTTCTCCTGCTAAATCAAAATAATGATAGCGGGAGACGTTTCATAACCTAAGCTACCATTTCTCTAAGTTGGGTTGCGGCGGATTGTGCCAGTCATCCCCCTGCTGGTTATAGTCATACTCTTGTTCTGCTTGCTCCTCACTATCTTCTTCCTCCTTATTCATGAGCGGTTCCACAACTTTCTCCATTGCTTCTCCAATAAAGGATTTCACAAATTCATCGCGGCGGTTAAGCTGGAATTGACGTTTCACTACTTCCGTCATCCCGCCGTCTCCCCAATCTTGGTCCTGACGGAAGTACTCAATGAAACTTTTGCCGGCAATGCGCGTTAAATAGGCAGCACTCACCCCTTGAACCGCTTTGCCCACAACATAAGTAGCAACGGTAAACTGTAAGGCGGTGGAAACAATCTCGACAACTCCTTTAACCACGCCTAAACTGACTAGTGTTCTACCCACGGACAAGGCTAACTCTCGTCCCCGATCAAAATTAATTTCGCAACCATAAACTCTGCCGATTTCTACCACCATTTGCGTATTAACGGCAGCAGTTCCCAACATATCTACCACTGGCAACGGCGTTACTGCAATGACGCCAGCCCCAATCCATTGATAGCGTTCAATAATTTTATCCGCTTGACGACGGCGCTGACTGTCGATGAGACGACGAGCTTCTTCTCCCAAGCGTTGGGATTGCAGTAAGATATTATCCGCAATTAAGTCTGCTCCTTCGGCCCGCAACACCGCAGCCAACCGTTTAATTAAGGGCATAATATCCGGTTCCGGTTGCACTGTATCCCCATTGTTGGTATGAAAGGGAGAGGGATTGGCCGCAACAGCAAGGACATCATGAGCCGCAATATAGTTTTGGGTGCGCGATCGCAGTTGTTCTAAAATTGAGTCTTGATCTTGTTCTGTGTAGAGATCGGTTTTATTAAACACCAACAGCGATCGTTTGCCAATTTCGGCAAGGACTGACAACGGTTCATACTCGGACTGGCGTAAATCATTATCCACCAGAAACAGTAACAAATCCGCTTCAGTAGCTAACTCCCGCGCTAACTTTTCCCGTTCTGTTCCCAAGACGCCTGCTTCTAAAATTCCCGGCGTATCCGTAACCAAAATTTGCTGTTCTAACCCCGGCAGTTGCAAGCGGTAGGTTTCTCCTGCCTGTGTAGTGCCCATGGGTGCACTGACTTCTCCGACAACCCGTCCCATTAAGGCATTTACCAGCGAGGTTTTCCCGGCTGAGACCGTACCAAAAATGACAACCTGAAATGCTTCCCGATTAAAGTTGGCTTCTAGGGCTTGGGATTTTTCTAATAATGCTTGCTGAGCAACTTCATCTTGAATTTGCTCTACTTGTTCCCGTACTGCTTGTAAATTCGCTTGCGCCGCTTCATTTTTTTCCGCTGGGGCTTTGACATTGGCATACGATTTTTTCTTTTTTTTCTTGCCTTTTCGTTTAAAGCCTCCTTGGAAATAATAGATAACAAAACCAATGATTAGAACAATTAGCCCCATCAACAATAAGAGCAATAAATTCGCTAAAATCGGAGCAGTAAAGGCAATTTGGATATAAAGTTGATAAATGGCACTCACTAACCAAATCATCAGTGCTAAAACAACACTGATGGTTAAAATGAACAGTAGCAAACGCGGTGAGGGCATAAAGAATTAGAAATTAAAAATTGGCGATTGGTGTCAGCTAAATTGGAGTAGGAGCTACTTCCTTGATGCTATGAAAGTTATTAATCAGACTGTATCCTTATTGTATTGGGCTTCATGGTGTTGTTCCCAACCCACCCCTTCTAAGAATAACTTTTTAAAATTGGGAACTATAAGATAGGGTCTATGCGCTGAAAATCGCGATCGACTTCATACCAGAGAGAGCGATTCTGCGGATCGGTACTTAAGGCTTTTTTGAGAAATGTGGCTGCTAGATCAAACTGCCCTTCATTGACTAATTGTCGCCCGCGTTGTTGATAGGTAATGGCTTGCCATTGTCGGACTTCCAAATCATTGGGAAAGCGTTTTGCCAGACTTTCAACTAACGTTGTCGCCCGAACGAATTGCCGTTGTTGCAATAAATCTTGCAATTGATAATAAGAATCCCACTTGAGTTGTCTATCTAACTCTGGAGAAGCAGAAGCGTGAGGAGACGTTCCCTGTTGCTTGCGTTTGGTTTCTGTTTTTGGTTGTGTTTTTGAAGCTGAGGTCTGGGAAGTCGAAGTGGAATTAGACTGACTCGATGTTTTTTGTTTGGAAACTTGTTTTAACAGATACTTATACGCCTCTGTTACTTGAATAAATTTCGTGTGGGCTTGTTCTCGGTTATTAGGGTTGACATCAGGATGATACCGTCTGGCTAAGCGGCGATAAGAGGTTTTAATTTCCTCAATTCCGGCATCGGGGGTTAATTCTAATAATCGATAACATTCAGCCAGTTCCATTGATCACTTCTAAGAAAAAATGTAGTCCTCAATTGCTTACTATAGCTAGAAACGCCACGAAACTCAACTGAAGCTACTGCTGTAAAATGAGTTCTTTGCGTAATTCCTCTAAAATCCCTAGAAAATTTACGATTACTGCCTTAGAAAAGGTTTGATAATATGGAATTGTTCCATGTTTAGTGTAGAAGGAGGGAGAAACCATGTCGGATCTCAATCGAGGCATTATGAAGTTTAATGGGGCTGATAAGCCCGTTGTCATTGCCGTTTCTTCCGTTATTGTTCTCGGCGCGATCGCGGGGTTGATTGTTTGGGCGTTGCAAGTAGCTTATGCTGTGGAATAAGTCAACGACCCACAATCAATCGCTAAAAGCGATGTGATTGGACGGGGCGTATAAACATCTGAAAAGACCTCAGATGACAGCCCTTTGGCTTGTTTCTGCCGTCCACCTCAATTCAGCAAAGCGAGAAAGCCTTGCTGCTTTGGCTTCATCCGACGAAACATTCGATAACTCCGAAGAGTCATC
>PXPI01000108.1 GCA_003021905.1 Cyanobacteria bacterium SW_9_44_58
TTACAGAGGCGATGCTAAAAGTAACTAATCAAGATATTCGGAATTGGTTTACTCACTGTTGTTACTGTACCTCATGAATTCGAGAATTGCTATAATAAATTCTTTGGATAAATCCCTTTTTCTGCTTCTTGCCAGTCGGTTTCTAAGAGTTTATCCCGACGAAGGCGAAACTTGTTAAGAATTTCAGGAGATACCGATTGAACGTTTTCATTTCGTTTTGGGGCAACGAAGTTCATGAAGCGAGAACTTATACTTTTATGCGTAAGGGCAAAGAGCGTTTTACCTTGTTGCAATCCCTGATAGGCGAGCTTGGCAACCGGATTTAAGGTTTGATCCAATTGATTGAGGGGTGCAGGAGAGTCCATAATCAACCCAGCTTATTATGTAGTTTTATTAAGATTTCTACAAACGTATTATAGCGAATCCTTAAATGCCCTTTGCAACGAGACTTAGAGAGAGTGCCGTTAAAAATTCCAGGGAAAGGCGCGCAAATCCGTCTCGTTCCGGCACTGGCTATGATTTTGTTCCAGTTAAGCGATAGCGGCAAAAAAAGGCCCCCAAAGGGGGCTTACTCAGAGGATTAATCGTCCTCTAGGGGGATAGCAAAGAAGACTTTTCCTTTTCCGAAATACTGACCAAACTGCAACTCATAGACTTCATCTTCGTCTTGGGTTTCCACCTCTAAATCGGAACGGGGATACCCCACACAAAGCAAATTATAGCCCTGTTCCTGTAATTGCAAAGATAAGCCCATGGCTTCGGGATGATAAATTTCCCCTGAAAGACATCGTACCGCACAAGTTGTACATGCCCCATTGCGACAGGAATAAGGCAGTTCAATTCCTTGCTTTTCTAAACTCTCAAGAATATATTGATCATCGGGAATGGCGGCGGTGTGTTCTGTTCCTTGTTGGCGGTTATGAACTCGAATTGTGTAGTAGCGTGTCATGAAAATTTCAGCTTGGGTGGTCAAAAACGGGGGGATTTATTGTATAATTCTAAATTGCGAAACTTGGAGAGGTGGCCGAGTGGTTTAAGGCGCGGCACTGGAAATGCCGTATAGAGTGCTCCTCTATCGAGGGTTCGAATCCCTCCCTCTCCGTTCTCGGAGATTTATTGGCACTAATTTTGCCCATAGACAGATTCCCCTTCCCCAAGAAAAATAGAGATATCGCCCGAGCTGATGGTTTGCCCATAAGCAACTTCAATTTCCCCATTCCAGTCTTCCACTGATAAAACTTTCCCATCGTCTCCTTCATAATCGAAATAGCGACATTGTTCTGCTTGCCGATTTAAAGTGGCGCCCTCTCGTTTCATATTGGCAACTCCCGAGTCAACGCAATGATAGGTTTCTCCTTCAAAAGTCATGGGATTGGGCGGATTGCGTGGAATATCGAGACTGCGGGTACTTTGCAGCCAACTCAGTTCCACATGGTCGTCTTCTTCCACCGAAAGCCAACGAATCTCTTGTTGGTCTTGCAATAAGTATTCAATCCAGGTGAAGCCATCTTCTTCGTAAATGAGTTTTCCTTCCACAATCCAATCGCGGCCATAATGTTCCACAATATCGCCGAGTTGGAGATTAAAGATCGTGCGATGTTCGGGGGCATTGTTTTCTTCCCTATCACTAGAGGGAGATTCTTGCCTTTGACGTAAAAATAAATAAACCCCAACAGCAATTAAAGCAATAATAATCAGCAGCGTTATACCAAACATAACTTGGGTTTTGCCTCCTCATTAATTAATATAAAAG
The DNA here is from genome assembly GCA_003021905.1 of Cyanobacteria bacterium SW_9_44_58. GTDB lineage: Bacteria > Cyanobacteriota > Cyanobacteriia > Cyanobacteriales > Rubidibacteraceae > Halothece. The sequence continues at coordinate 1,754 of PXPI01000108.1, forward strand.
CCAACGGCGATCGCGCTCATAATGAACAATTACCGGATGGGCGAGGGTATTCACTTCCACCTCCTCTAACACCATATCCTTTGGCAGGACAAATAAGCTAGAAAATAAAGCAGGAGAAAGAAACTGCGTTTTGACTGGAATCTGGTGAGATTGTTGGGGATTGAATGGGGTTTCCGTGGCTAAAACAAAGCCCCAGGGACCAAAACTGGGAACATTTGCCCGGTAAGGATATATATTCTGAAAAATTTCATCTAACGTCATCGCAATACAGGAAAAGACTTTTGGGGCAAAAAAGGGACTGCTGGCTTGAGTAACCATAGCGCCGCCAGGGGCAAGATGGGCTTGTAATTGGCGATAAAATCCCAGAGAATATAGTTTCGCTAACACATTGCGATCCGGATTGGGAAAATCGGCAATAATCACATCAAAGGTGTCTTCTAATTGGGAAACCAGTTGAAAGGCATCTCCATAGCGTATCTCAACCCGCGGATCCGCAAAGGCTTCTTCATTGGCATTGATTAACGCCGGATGGGTTTTTGCCCATTCCACCACTTTCGGATCCAGTTCCACTAGCGTTGCCTGTTCCACACTGTCCCATTTTAGGACTTCCCGCAAGGCTAATCCATCTCCGGCCCCCAGTAAAAGAACCTTTTTGGGCTGAGATGCCGCTTCTAAGGCAGGATGAACTAATGCTTCATGATAGCGGTATTCATCGGTGGTGGAAAACTGGAGATCTCCATTGAGAAAAAAACGGACATCGTTAGCCTGTCGCGTTAACACCAGTCGCTGATAAGAAGACTGCGTTTGTTCAATGATGGGGGCGCCATAAATATTATTTTCCAGCCGTTCGGTAAAGGGAACAACAATTGTTGCAAATACGGTTAACAGCAACGCGATGATTAAACCAAAAAAACGCCAGTGACGTAACTTAGAGAACGCCCGTCCTAAGAAAAATACCATTACGGCAGGAAAAATGCCCAGAATTGCTGCTGCCGGAAACATTCCCACCAACGGCATTAAGATAACCGGAAACGCCAAAGATCCGACTAATGCCCCAAAATAGTCCATGGCGAGCACGCCGGCCAGGGCATCTTTTACCCCTTCTTCTTGTTCCACCATGCGGGTTAGCAGGGGAATTTCCAATCCGGCTAAGGTGCCTAACACCAGCGTGACAAGACTGAGTCCCAACCAAATTTGTCCCCCAAACACAAACAGAACAAATAGCCCTAGGGGTAACACAGCATTCAGCGGAGCAATGAGCAATTCCACCGTCATAAAAGCTGTTAACAGGGTGTCGCCTCGATTCCCCACAAAGCGGCTTAAATAAGATCCCATCCCCATGGCAGCCAAAAAACCTCCCACGGCAATGCCATAGGAAAGGGCTTCATTGCCCACTAAGTAACTGGCTAGGGTTCCTAGCAACAGTTCACTGGCTAGCCCGCTGGCAGAAGAAACCGCAGCTGCTAAAAGAAGGAGATTCCGTTGCTGGAGGGTCATAGGAAAGTGTTTTGAGGGAATTCAGTCACTGTATTTTATTTGCCGCTACCGGGACCGCCGCCGCGGAATCCGCCGCCATAATCGGACCGAAACGGCGCCGGTTGCCAACTTCCTCCCACATAAACCCCTGAGATTCCTGTGTTATGACGAGGCCAATAATATTGCGATTTTGATTCTTCACGAAGACTGAGTGCGGAACGTTGCGTATAGCTTGCCCCAACAGTGAATAGCGCGATCGCGATCGCAATACCGGCAAAAAGTTTTGGTAACATAATTCCTCACTTAGGTTTCATCAACAGTAATGACTTTGACTTCTTGCTTACTGGATAATGTTTTGACATTTTCCTTGACCGTTAAGGTCGTTTGATCCACCGGTTGATCGGGGCTAACTTCGACATAAAAGCCATAAGACCCCCGTCGCGTTAATACAAAATACTGTTCCAGTTTTCCGGTTGCATTTTCAATTTCTCCCTCCTCTCCCTGAAAATGCAGCGGAATTTGCGTTTGTTCGCTATAGATTTGTTCTCCCATACCATCTTTTAGCCATAGACTCACTGCCAGATGCGAGGGAGAGGTTTCATCGGCTAATACTTTTACTGTCACCCGAATTAGGGCCTTTTCACCGCCAACAATCGCGCGTTCTCCCACATCGCTATCATTGATGACTTCCCGAATTTTGAGACGGCCTGCTGTTCCCACTGAAACGCTAGTTAGAATCGCCATGGCCAGCGTCCCAAAGAACCCAATCCAAAGATAGCGCGTATCAATGACGCCATTTTTCACATCCACTCGAAATGAAACCGGTTGTTCTTGAAGAACTTTTCCCCCTGTTTCTCCATGTTCCAGAACTGACACAGCAATGGTAATCTCTTCTTGCTGTTTTTTGCCTAACTGCACATCCAAACCGCCTAATAGATCAGCCTCTGACCAAGTTCCTGTTTCTCCCCCTTCTCGCCAACCCCCCCGCTCTCGCCAAGCTTCTTTTCGAGCGGAAGCTAAAACTTGATTTTGATCATCATAGAGTTGAATTTCATATACCACCCAACGGTTAAAATCCATAACAGCTTTGACATCAATTCGCAATGCCCCAATGAGACGGCGTTCCAGCGTTATCGGGTCCAGCCTGACGGTTTCTTGCGGCGAGACTCTAACCATTTGGTTAGTGATTTGTTTCGAAACCAAGCCACCGGCAAAGGATGCAATAATCACTAGCAAAAGGGCAAGCCAACTAAAAAAAACGCTGCGTTCAACAAACCGTTTTGTTGTGGAAGATTTAATCGTGACTGACATCTCGATAATAGATAATTTTAACTAATTTAATAATTACTGATAGACTCACTATTAGCATACAGCTTTTGTACTTTCATCGGGAGATTTAATTGAAATGAGTTTATTAGAAACAATTGGAGAAACTGTCGGATGGGCATTTTTGGGATTTATAATTCTCTACATAGCGATTCGTCTATTTGATCTGATTACCCCCACGGATTATCGCGGAGAAATTCGTCAGGGGAATATTGCAGCCGGGATTTTTGTTGCTGCTTTTATTATGTCTTTGACGGCCATTATTGTTTCTGTAATTGTGACGTGAATAAAGTTGTAACTGGCTGGTACTTTCTCTTTTCTCCTTGAATGGAATCCGAGAGAGTATGATAGGTTATGGGGTTAATATTAAACAAAATTTCGTATCATTATGAGTAAAATTCGGGTTGGATTGCTATTTGGCGGGCGTTCCGGAGAACATGAAGTTTCCATCCGTTCGGCAGACGCGATCGCGCAGGCTTTGCAAAGTGAGGACAATACCCAAAAATATGATCTAATCCCGGTTTATATCCATAAAAACGGTATTTGGGAAGCCGGAGAGGCAGCAGAAGGGGTTTTAGCCCAACAAACCCCACCGACGCTGGAAGCTTCCGGCAATCTTTGGGAATTTCCCCCAGAAATTGCTAACATCGATGTTTGGTTTCCCATTTTACATGGCCCCAATGGAGAAGATGGAACAGTGCAAGGATTGCTAACCCTAATGCAAGTTCCCTTTGTGGGCAGCGGGGTGTTAGGGTCGGCATTGGGCATGGATAAAATTGCCATGAAAACGGCCTTTGCCCAAGCGGGACTTCCCCAAGTGAGGTATAAAGGCGTTAATCGGGATAAAGTTTGGTCTAGTCCTTGTGTCTTTCCGAAACTCTGTGATGAAATTGAGGACGAAATTGGTTATCCTTGTTTCGTTAAGCCTGCCAACTTAGGATCATCGGTGGGGATTTCCAAAGCAACCGCGCGATCGGAGCTAGAAACCGCCTTAGATGAAGCAGCCAACTACGATCGCCGGCTGATTGTGGAACAAGGCATCATTGCGAGAGAAGTGGAATGTGCCGTTTTAGGCAACGAAGATCCCCAAGCTTCTGTCGTGGGAGAAATTAGCTATAATACGGATTTTTACGACTACGAAACCAAATATTTAGAAGGCAAAGCCGAACTTTATATTCCTGCACCTCTCCCTGATACGATTTTTAAACAAGTTCAAGAAATTGCCAAACAAGCCTTCATGGTCGTTGATGCTGCCGGTTTAGGCCGTGTGGATATTTTCTATGAGGAAGCCACAGGAAAGGTTTATCTCAACGAAATCAATACGCTTCCCGGATTTACGGCAACGAGTATGTATCCTCAGTTATGGGAGGCAACGGGCGTTCCTTTTTCCCAATTGGTAGATCGCTTAATTCAGCTAGGAATCCAACGACATCAATAGCGCGGTTATTCCATTAGTAGAGACGAATACCAGACAACAAATTAATGTGGCGACTCGGGCGTTTAGCATTTTTGTTTCTAACCCTGTTAATTGGGTTTTCTCTCAATCAAAATCCTTTTACCAATTTGCATCATGATTCTTCGCCGCCGCCTCCGATTCCAAAATCAGTTAAGGTTGAAAAATGGCAATTAACGTTAGGGAATAAAATTCAGACGCTGCGCAAGGCAATTCCCACAGCAAGCCGCGTTGTTTTAGTGCCTGATCCAGCAACGTTTTTAAAGGCAATTCAGCAATGGAATTTACAACAGCGTTATCCCATTTTAATTGAAGATGATCGCTATACGCCTTTGTTTCTTAACCGGTTTCAACCGGAGGAAATCATTCGCTTATCTTCGGTGAAACAATCTCTCCCATTTCATCTGAAAACTGCTATGGAAAATGCAGTGGCGGCGGCTTGGGAAAGCGACGATCAATCATTGCAACAAACTTGGAAACAATTAGAGTGGGAACCGCCCGGGATAGTGATAACCTCTGTTAATGATCCTGCTTGGGTGGCAGCCGTTGCCCTAGCAGCCGATCGCGGTCAACCGTTAAAATTTTTAGAAGGGTATTATGGCAAGGTTAACCAAACTCTCTCTTCACGCGGATTTAAAAATCTCACTCAAGAAATCGATTTTATTTTCTAGTGAAACGCAGCGGCTACGAGTATCGGGAACTAGGGGATGCCATTGATCCCCTGACCCTGGTGCGAATGCTTCCGGTCAAATATCGCAGTCCCAACAATCATGACTTGCGAGCCGTTACCGATGGCATTGCGAGAAAAGAAGACGGAAGCCGCTACGCGATCGCGGGCTGGATTTATGGTAGTCCAGAGCGAGCCCTTTATCAAGCTATGGCTGCGATTTTCTTAGATTCAGAAACTGCCCTTCTCTACGACAGTTATCCCAAAACTTCTTCCTGGCAACAATACCATTTTGAACCAGCCATTCCACTGCTAAAACAAGCCGGATTAAACATTCAACATATTGAACAGCCGAATGCTAGCCAGAAAACTTGGCAAGACATAACGTCTCAACCCTGGAATTTTGATTTGGCATTCATCAACTCACGCGGGGGAAAAGCCAACTTTGCTGTGGGCGATGGCGATGCCTCGGTTGAAGATATTCCCCAACTCAAGGTTCCCACCGCCATGCATTTTCTCCACAGTTTTTCCGCAACGACACCGAATGATATCGATACGATTGCCGGACGTTGGTTGAATAATGGTGTATATGCTTATGTGGGCAGTGTTGATGAACCCTATGTCAGCGGCTTTGTTCCGCCCAAATATATTCTTGCCCAATTATCCTTAAATATTCCCTTTCTAGCAGCATCTCGCTATACTGATGCCCCTCCCTGGAAAATTACCACCATTGGCGATCCCTTAATGGTGATTAATGGTAAATTTAAGGTAGAAAAAGAAAAATAGGGTTGCTAACTGAATGAATGCAAGTTTCTTATTCCTTATGGTTGCAATGTGAACTACTCCCGTCAGAATCTCTGATTTGACGGGAGCTTCCCTTTTCATTGGGCATAGCGTCCAGCAAGACCGAAGTCTTTCCTGTCCGTCTTACA
>PXPI01000109.1 GCA_003021905.1 Cyanobacteria bacterium SW_9_44_58
GGGAATGTTTGTCAACTTCTTGGACTACAAACTTAAAGAAAAAGGTGGAGTCTTAGTTGAGATTGACAGATGGTTTCCCAGTTCAAAACTCTGCTCTCACTGTCATTATGAGTTGGAAAGTCTGACTTTGGATGTCAGAGAATGGAGTTGTCCGAAATGTGGCACTCGCCACGATCGTGATGAAAACGCAAGTGCCAACATTAGAGCAGAAGTAATCAGAATGCTTACCGTCTCTGGAACGGGGACGGCTGCGGTAGCCGGAGCGAAGGTGAGGAGAGATAGAAGTCCCAAACTTGACCTTACGACCAAGTTTGGGACTTCTCCTGAGAGTACCGAAGCCCCGACTACAGCGTTAGCTTAGTCGCGGGTAGTTCACTAAAGCATGTACCGCTAATTGAGTCAAATATTGAAAAATTGGGTGGAACAACCCAATCTCCCAATTCCAATGGGTAAAAGTAGGGGCGAAAAGTTGTTCGCCCTTACTAGAGGTGGAGATTATTGTTTACTTGGTTAGGCGGGTTAGAACTTGGTTGGACCGTTCGATAAATTGCTGTATTCCCTCGGCATCAAAGGCTTTTTGGGCCATTAAAGCTAAGTCGTAAACATGACGGCACATCATTTTCGCTAATTCACCGGAAGAGGATTCGCCGCCGCTTTGAATAATGCCTCCTTGATTCAATTTGACAATATTTTGAATCAGCGGATGAGCGGTATTAACCACTAACACATGCTCTTCTGGGAACTGCATAGACTGTTGTTGCATCAATGCCGTCATTTCCTGCATGCGGCGCATGGCTTCCGGCAATAAGACCATCGCTGGCGGCGCATTTTGGGGATCTTCCGATTTAATCGCTTGGGTTTTGACATTAACTTTGGCGTTATCGATCGCGCTTTCAAATAATTCTTTAATTAAATCGTTGCGGGTTTTATTGGTTTGGGGGTCAACAATTTCCCCCGATTGATCATTGTCAACGAGACTGTCATCAAGTTCCGCATCCACCCGTGTAAATTGAAGGTTGGAGTACTCTTTTTCCAGGAAAGGAATGAAGTAATTGTTGTCAATAAAGGAGTCCATGTAGAGGACTTCAATGCCTTGACTTTTGTAGAGATCGACATACGTGCCTTGGGTGGAGGGATCGGTACAGTAGAAAACTCGGTTTTCGTGTTTCTCTTTGTTGCGTTCTAGGTAATCTTTAAGGGTGGTATAGTAATAGCCGTTATTGTCTGTCACTTTCTGGGTGGGAGTGGCTTCTTTCCAAGCATCGCCCTCCTCGCTTTGCACTTCCACTTGCGGCGTATTGTCGCCTAAATCAGCGGTAGTACGGAAAATGATTAAGTCTTCCACTTGTTTCTTGAACTTCTCATCGCGCAGGGCGCCATACTTCACAAACGTGCCTAAATCTTCCCAGCTATTGATATAAGTTTTGGGGTCATCTTCATAAAGAGATTTGAGGCGATCGCCGATTTTTTTGGCAATATAATCCGAAATCCGGCGTACTGTTTTGTTTGCCGTTAAAGCGCTCCGCGAAACGTTGAGAGGAATATCGGGACTGTCAATTACCCCCCGCAAAGGCATTAGAAATTCCGGGATAATTTCTTCGCAATTGTCACTAACAAAAACTTGGTTGCAATAAAGTTTAATATGGCCCCGACTAACATCAACATCGGGTTTTAATTTGGGAAAATAGAGAATGCCATTTAGTAGAAAGGGATAATCGGTGTTGAGATGAACCCATAATAACGGTTCGTCTTGATAAGGATAAAGATAGCGATAAAAGTCTAGATAATCTTCGTCCGTTAAATCGCGAGGGGATTCTTTCCAAATTGCCCGTTGACGATTGATTTGTTCTCCTTCTAATTTGATGGGAACGGGCATGAAATCGCAGTAGGTTTTGACTAATTGCCGCACGCGTTGTTGTTCTGCGTATTCTTTTTCTTCATCGAGAAGGGTAACGGTAACGGTGGTCCCTCGGGTTTGGCGATGGGATTCTTCTAAAGTGAATTCAGGGGAACCGTCGCAACTCCAATGAACCGGTGTTGCCCCTTCTTGATAGGATAAAGTATCGATTTCCACTTTTTCCGCAACCATGAAACAGGAATAAAACCCAAGTCCAAAATGACCAATTAATTGATTGGCACTGTCTTGATATTTTTTGATAAAGTCTTCGGCACTGGAAAAAGCAACTTGGTTAATATATTTTTTAATTTCTTCTGCGGTCATCCCGGTTCCATTATCGGAAACCGAGATTTGCTTGTTCTCTTGGTCAAGATGAATATTGATTTCGGGTTCTCCTAAGTCTTCTTTTAATTCTCCCGAAAGGGATGCCATTTTAACTTTGCTAATGGCATCTACGGCGTTCGAAATCAGTTCCCGTAAGAAGATTTCATGATTGGTGTAGAGAGATTTTTTGATAATCGGGAAAATATTTTCACTATGAATTGTAATTTTTCCCTGTTCTAAAACAGTCATAGGCGTCCTCTTATTTTATCCGCGTCTTTTAAAAATTGTGCGCGATCGCGCTCTGATGCGAAATCCGAAATTTCCGTGCTTTTTCCATTCGGGTTTCCCTACTGGTAACTCATAGCGTCTGATAAATGTTTTTCCAAGGTGGCTTGGGGAAGCGACCCTTGCAGGTGCGACCAAGGTAAAACTTGGTTAGTGTCCCAGTCTTGATGGACATAAAACGCCAGCGGCGGCAGTTGTCCTTTCAATTCTTTGAAGGCGCGTTTATAACTGCCCACCGAGTCGCCATAATGGCGGGTTAGTTCCAGCAGCGGCGTTAAGCGTCTATCGCCTCGGGAAATGAGGGCTTGAATAACCGACCAATTGTAACTTTCCGGTCGAAAATCAATCCCGCGCGATCGCAGTTTTTTCTGTAGATAATTCAACCGTTTTTTCCCCGCTTTATTGACGCCAAACCACTGGAAGGGCGTATGCGCTTTTGGAACAAAGGTGGAACATCCCAAGGTTAATTTTAAGCGCGGCGCGGCTTTTTTAACGGCCAACATCATGTCAACTGTGGCATCAATATCGCTTTCTTCTTCCCCAGGAACACCGACCATGCCATATAGTTTCAGACCTTTTAAGCCGCCGGCTTGGGCATTCACAGCCGCTTGAACAATTTCTTCATTATCCAATTTTTTATTAATAATTTGCCGGATTTTTTCCGACCCGCTTTCGACAGCAATAGTCAGCGATCGCGTATCCCGTTGCGATAAAATTTTGGCAAACTTTTCGGTAACAGTATTGGTGCGCACCGAGGCCACACTCAACCGCACATCCTCATATTCGGGACGGGCTAAATGATTGAGCAACTCATCAAATTCAGGATGCTGGGTAACCGAGGCCCCTAATAAACCAATGCGATTGGTGACGCTTAGTCCCGCTTCAATGGCAGGAATGAGCGACCCTTCCAAACTGGCCTTGCGAAAGGGCAAGGTGAGATAACTGGCCAAACAGAAGCGGCACATTTCCGGGCAGCTGCGTACCACTTCCACCATGAAAATATTTTCCCAAGCGGCATTTTCTGTCACCACGGTAGAAGCCGACAGGGTGTTCCCGCGATAGGTTTGTTTTTCCACTTGCGAGGGAATCGTGCTATCCACGGGCGCAATATCGGCAATTGCCCCTTCGGGATCTTCATAGGCGACTTCATAGAAACTGGGAACATAAATGCCGGGAACTTGGGCGAGCGTTTTCAATTTCGCCGCGCGATCGCGCTCTCTCACCTCTTTTGCGGTTTCAATCAAATTGGGGAGCAAATTTTCCCCATCGCCCAATAAAATCACGTCAAAAAAGGCGGCAAAGGGTTCCGGATTAGCGGTTAAGACCGGGCCGCCCCCAAAAATCAAGGGATGTTCTTCCCCTCTTTGGTCGCTGTGAAGCGGAATATCAAACCGTTCTAAAAGACTGAGGATATTAATGTAATCCAATTCCCAAGAAACGGAAAAGCCAAAAAGTTCCGGATGGCGCGGCAATGACTCTTGGATATCGGTAAAAACCCGACTCACTGCCACGTCTTCTCGTCCTGCCAACGTTGCCCAAATGACTTGGTACCCTAAACTGGTAATGCCAATGTTGTAGGTATTGGGAAATGCGAAAATAACGGGAACGGCATTAGGTTCGGGACAAGCCGGGGTAAATAAAAGACGTTCTTGAGAAAAAACACTCACAGCTAAGACCAGTATGATTGTTGCGACAGCCATTTTCGATCATAACGACTCTTTTCGGAACGCTTTTCTCTGGGAACAATTTCACTCGGGAATCATTCTTTGATGAATTAGAAGCCAATTCAACGAAAAACCGCCAAGGCCTCATTTTGGCAAGGCGTTTTGGTCTAGAATGAGGGAAATAGCGGGCAAGGGAGTTAGCAGTGAAGGGAATTCAAGGGCAAAGGGGTATTGCAAAGGGCATTATTTCATCAATCATGGGCATTTTTTCAGCATTGGCAATGGGAAATGCCCAAGCGGCAGAACGAGTGAACCTTCGCATGGGACCGTTTCAACAAGAAATTCCTGTCCAAGCGTTGGCCCACTATGCCGAAACCGGAGACGTTCCTCCCTCCCTGGACTTACTCAAACCCTTGCTAACTCCAAAGGTACAAGCACTATTAACCCGTCGCCTAGCCTTGGACGAAGAAGTGGTGAATCGCTTGATTAGGGGAAGCCTAGGAACGCGCGAACTGGAACCTTTGATGGAACAACTGCAAACGGCTTTGCCGGAAGCGGATTCAGTGGCGTTGATGGCAGCCTTATATTTGGCATTTCAGGATGGGGATGGGTTGAGTGCGATTGATTTTATCCAAGCGTATCCAGAAGAGACGTTAACTATCGATGCCACCGCCACGATGGCGCTGGGAGTCCAATTAAATTTATCTTACTTGCACAGTCAACTCTTAGCGCCGATTCTTGAACAAACCCTGAAACCGGAATTTCCGAACTCCTTTCGTCCTCCCTTTGATCCCACCGCCTCCGGCAATAATTCCTTTCAGGAACGAACGCTGATTTTTCGCGATCACCAGCGCGATCGCTCGATTATGGCCGATTTTTATCTCCCCAATACCAGCAGCGGCCCGTTAGTAGTCTTATCTCACGGCTATGCTTCCAATCGTCAGTTTCTGACGTATTTAGCCCGGCATTTAGCCTCTCATGGGTTAACTGTGGTCGCTTTAGAACATCCCGGCAGCAACCTGGAAATTCTATCCGACACGGAATTTCCCCTCAATCCAGGCAAATTATTGTCCCCCCAAGAATTAGTCCATCGACCGCAAGATATTCGTTTCCTGTTAGATGAACTCAGCCAATTCAATAATAATTCGCAATTTTTCCAGCCATTGAATACTGAAAACGTTACGGTTATTGGCCATTCTCTGGGAGGCTATACTGCCTTAGCCCTAGCTGGCGGGGAATTAGATTTAAAAGCGGTGCGTCGGTTTTGCCGCCAAGTGAAACCGCTGGGACGATCCCCTGCTGATTGGCTGCAATGTGCCGCGGCGAAATTGTCCCATAGTACCCTCAGTTTACGCGATTCCAGAATTACCCGCGCGATCGCGCTTAACCCGATGACTAGCCAATTGTTTGGGGAAGATGGGTTAAAGCAGGTCAAAATTCCGACCCTGATCTTTAGCAGCAGCAAAGATGCCGTTACCCCGGCCCTAACCAATCAACTGCAACCGTTTACCGAACTTTCGGGAGAAAAATATCTCCTCGCCGCCATTGGGGCGACTCACTTGAGTGTCACTGATATTCGCAATGTCAACAGTCCCATGGGAAAAAACAGTTTAATTCCGGAACTAATGGGGCAAAAGGCGAAACCGGTTCGCGATTGGATTCGGGCGGCGACTTTAGCATTTATTAAACAGGAACCCCCCCAAGCGAGACAATATGAACCCTTTCTCACCCCCGAATATGCCCAATTGATTTCTACGCCTAAGTTGTCATTTCGTCTCACTCAAGAAATGCCCCGGCGATTAATGCCTTGGCTGCAAGGGATCAATTGGAGTCGAAAACAGTTATTAGCCAGAGAAAATCCAGGGCGCGATCGTTCCTCTCAAGCCCAGATTGAGTTCAATTTTCCCAACTTGTGGACTAAACCGGCGACCCATCAATATTGCCAAGGCCAGTTGCAGGAGATTTTTACCGATCTTTCCCGTCGATTGGGATAGACTAGGTATGGTTGGGAATTAAGGTAGAAATGGCCCGTGGGTAAACTGTACGGCGTTAGCGTTGGCACCGGCGATCCGGAATTAATTACGGTTAAGGGATTGAAGTTGTTGCAGCAAGCAACGATTGTGGCATTTCCCGAGGGAATACAGGGAAAACCCGGCATTGCCGAAAGGATTATTCAGCCTTGGCTGCAATCCCATCAAATGTTATTGCCGCTGAAATTTCCCTATGTGCAGGATGATCAACAACTCACCCAAGCCTGGCAAGCGGCGGCGCAAACGGTTTTATCCTATTTGCAAAACGGCGAAGAAATTGCCTTTGCTTGTGAGGGAGACATTCGTTTTTACAGTACTTTTACTTATTTGGCACAAACCTTGCAAGAACTGGATTCCCATGTCGAAATAGAAACTGTGCCCGGGGTTTGTTCCCCCATGGCTGCCGCCTCGGAATTAGGCATTCCCCTGAGTGCGCGATCGCAACGTTTAATGATTTTACCCGCCCTTTATCATGTGGAAGAACTGGAAACGGCGTTACAGGCAGCAGAAGTAGTGGTGTTGATGAAATTTAGCGCTTTTTATTCTCAAGTGTGGGAATTATTGCAACAAAAAGGGTTATTGGACAGCGCTTGGATTGTGGAAAAAGCGACCATGCCTGACCAAGCGATTTATGAGAATCTGCGCGATCGCGATTCTCTCCAATTATCTTACTTTTCTATAATGATTGTGCAAACCGCCACTTCCAACCAGCTTCGGGCTAACTGTTGAAAATAACTGGCAAAATGATTGTCGTTTACCCATGGGGAAAGGACAGAGTTCGGCGTTTTTTAGATTTGCCGAATTTTTGGCTATGAGGGGAATTTTGCCTTGTTGCCCCAGTGTAAAAAAAACATTAACCTTATAGTTGCAAATAATTATCTTTAAGGCTAAACTAGCAACTAGCAATCTTCCTCATTTTTCAAAGAAATTGCACGACATCTTAAGATGCTTGTTTGCAATCGCTCTAAGCAGGTTGCGCAGTTGAGGAAAGAACGCTCTTTTTCGATTTAATTGCAAGCAGTTCTTCTTTATTGACAGCTATGACTCCTAACATTTCTAAAGAATCAACCATCAAAACCCAAATCAACGTCCAGCAGCTGGAACGCTGGCAAGTTTATCAACGCTTGCTGGAATTGCAAGTTCCCTGTCAATGTCGCTGCCATCAGCCTTTGGAAGTGGAGTTAGCGACACCGCTAAAGCTGTGGCAATTTTGGAGTGTGGTCCAGCGCGTTTCTGCTTCCCGTAAAACCCTCAGCGCTTATCTTGATCATTGCTGGCAGCTTCCTGAGTATAAAAAACCTTAATGAAATGATAGGCAATTGATAGCAATGGATTTAAACTTTTTTCAACCATCGCAAAGCAATGGCAAAAATCATAACAGTCAACCTCATCAGCAAGAAAAATCTTGGCATTTTACTTACTTAGGCGGTAATTGCAAGGACAGTATTCAATCGCCTCCTGCTAATCGTTTCTCGCTAATAGAAACCAAAAAAGGCAGTTGGGTACAAATTGTTGCCCTTCCCCGTAATTGTGATTTTCCGATTGTCGGGGTAGCTGTGGGAACGTATATGTTGGTTTTGGGAACCACCGATCGAGGGAGCATTCGATTGCAAGTAATTGGCAAACAAGTAACCCTTTCTCGCGCGATCGCGCAACAAGTTTATGTGCGACCTCTTTATTTTTCGAATTAAAAAATGAATTCATTTTACTAGCATTTTGTTAATAAAAAATATTTTAATTAGTAATTAATTGCAATAATAAAAGCGATGACTTCTTAATTGTCAATAACTAAAAATTTTTGCTAGTATTAACTCAATAGACTAAAAGCACTATTGAGGTTAAATTATTATGGCCACTCCGCAAGGATTACTCCAATCTCTGGGTGAAGTAAAAGATAATCCGGTTTTATTAGAAAAAAACGTTACAGAACCGATTTGTGAAGGCTTAAACATCGCTGTTGCGAGTTTTCAAGCCCTTTATTTACAGTATCAAAAGCATCATTTTGTTGTGGAAGGCTCAGAATTTTATTCGGTCCACCAGTTCTTCCAAGAATCCTATGGGGAAGCCAAAGATCATGCTCATGATTTAGCAGAACGCTTAAACGGACTTGGCGGCGTTCCTGTGGCCAGTTTCGGCAAATTAGCGGAACTATGTCAGTTTGAACCGGAAGAAGACGGCATGTATGACATGCGGACCATGATCGAGCATGATTTGCAAGCAGAACAAGCATTAATTCAACTATTGCGCCAACAAGCAGCACAAGCCGAAAGCCTCGGCGATCGCGCAACCCGCTACTTATACGAGCAAATTTTACTGAAAACAGAAGAAAGAGCCTATCATCTAGATCACTTTCTGGCTCACGACAGCCTTACTGCTACTTTTGTCGGTAACGGCAGCAACTAGGCATCACTTCCTTTAAAGTCTCCCCTCGGTTATTCATCGATAAGAGCGAGGGGTTTCTTAGTTTAAATTTCGTATTGTTCATAAGCAGAGACAATGCGTTGCACAATGGGATGACGCACCACATCTCCTTGGGATAATTCACAGATGGCAATCCCTTCCACAGAGTGAAGAATATTCAGGGCGGTTACCAACCCTGATTGTTGATTGCGCGGTAAGTCAGTTTGGGTAATATCTCCCGTAACGACCATGCGGGAAGAAAACCCTAAGCGGGTTAGCACCATTTTCATTTGCGCAGCAGTGGTGTTTTGCGCCTCATCAACAATGACAAAGGCATTGTTCAGGGTACGCCCCCGCATATAAGCTAGAGGGGCAATTTCAATGGTTCCTTTTGCCATTAAATCTGGAATTTTTTCCGGATCAATCAATTCGTAAAGCGCATCATAAAGGGGGCGCAAGAAGGGATTCACTTTTTCTTGTAAATCCCCGGGCAAAAAGCCTAGTTTTTCCCCAGCCTCCACTGCCGGACGCGTTAGAATAAGCCGTTGATACTCGTCTTTAAGTAACGCTTGAACGGCAAGAATGGTTGCCAAGAAAGTTTTTCCCGTTCCGGCAGGACCAGTACAAAACGTCACATCGTAAGATTGAATGGCTTTAATGTATTGCCGTTGCCGAAAGGTTTTGGCGCGGACTTGTTCCCCCCGGCGAGTACGGGCGAGAACATGTTGCTGCAAGTCTTGATAATCTTCTAAGCGTCCTGTGTCTTGGGCTTGAAAGGCGGTCATGATCTCAGCTTCGGAGATCGCCTTTCCTTGTTCCCAGTAGGGTTTAAGGGAACGCACCACCGCTAGACATCGTTCCACTGGCTTTTCTTTGCCAGTAATTAAGAGTTCTTGTCCCCGCATCACTAATTTCGCCCCAGTTTGACGGGAAAGGAGTTTTAAATTAGCTTCTTGAGGACCCGATAGCGCGATCGCGCTTTCACTACTGGGAAGTTCAATGGTTTTGACCGCCTCTGTCATTGCAATTCAATTAGGAATTTTTTGGCGTTAATTGACCGGAAGAACGCTTCGGAGTAGGTTTTGGGCGCTTCTGCGGTTTCTTTTTATTTCTCCCTTCTTTGCCCGTTGGTTTTGAGGAGTGCTCAGAACGTTCCTTGGAACGTTGATTGGGTTTGCCGCGCTTCCCAACTTCGCTTGTTGTTTCTGTTGCCCCATAAATATCCAAATAAACCGATTGCTCTGCTGCTAGAGCAGCGGCCTTGAGAACTGTACGAATCGCACTAAGATTGCGTCCGCCTCGCCCAAACACTTTTCCCTGATCGGTTTGTTCTAACGCCAAACGAATCCAAACCCGTTGATTTTGGTTTGTGGATTCGCAATCAATTCGTAAGTTCTCAGGAGAATCTAACAAAGGCGTTAATAAAAATCGGACTAACTCCGTATAATGAGGCTGAGGGGAAGCTGGGGATGAAGAATTGACAAAATTAGGCATTCACTTGTTGATACACCTGAGCTCTTTTCAAAATATGATCGACGGTTTGGGTGGGTTTAGCGCCTTTTTGCAATCGTTTGACAATAGCAGGAACATTCAGGCGTGTCTCCCCAGTTCTCGGGTTATAAAACCCTAACTCCTCTAGGGGACGACCATCGCGACGATCGCTGTTGTTCATGGCAACAATGCGATAACTTGCTTCTCGTTTTTTTCCGAATCGTTTTAAGCGCAGTTTGACCATTTTCTCTCAACTCAATAATAATCTCCCCACAATTGTACAGAATTTCTAGGGGATTTATCTATAATAAACCAGTCACAGAGCCATCGGTTTGAAACTGATGGACGGGACTTTCAAGGGACGGAGGAAATCTTCACTCTCCTCTAAAATCCGCCTCGATTATCGCGCGGAATGTCAACAGGTTTAGCCAATTGTCACTTTATGTTACTTTTTGAGCAAGTTTGCCCGGAAAACAAACTGAGCTATCATCAAATGAAGTAAGTGAGTGTGAGGAAGCCCGTGCAACTTCAGAGAACCCAACCATCCGGAAAATCAAAAAAAATCGTAACGCCTAAAAAAAGGCGTCAATCTCCCCATTGGTTTTTAATGGGATTGGGATTATCAGGCGTTGCCATGCTCTCGGCAACTGCAGGGGCGTTGCTAGCGGTTACCCTATCTTCAAAACCCTTGCAAGTGAGTCCTAAAACAGCTGAGCAAGATGCCGCTTTTAATGAAGAAGAAACCATTTCCAAGCAAGCTCCTTTGCAACTGCCAAAATTAACGCGACCCATTAACATTTTGGTTTTAGGAACAAAAGTATTAAGTTCTGACCTAGGAAAATCGGCTAAAGAAACCGGCGGTTATTATGCACGGGTTAATTCTTTTAAAGGGTTAGCCGATACCATGCTGCTGATGCGGTTTAACCCCGAAACTGATGACCTTTCTATTTTGTCTATTCCGCGAGATACACCCGTTTATTTACCCGGTTACGGACGAATGAAAATCAATACTGCCAATAAACGCGGGGGAAGTGCCCTCAGTGCTAAAGCGGTTCAGAAATTATTAAATGATGTGTCCATTGACCGGTATGTGCGAGTAAACATTCAAGGGGCGGAAAAGTTGATTGATGCCCTAGGAGGGGTGGAATTATATGTTCCCCAGGATATGCAATATCAAGATCGCAGTCAGCATCTCAACATTGATATTGAGAAAGGACGGCAACGACTCGATGGGGAAACTGCCGTTGATTTTATGCTATATCGTCATGATGAATATGGCGATATTGGACGGGTACAACGTCAACAAATGTTGATTCGAGCCATGATTGAACAGGCTTTGAATCCAGCTACTTTAGCCAGAATTCCCGAGATTTATTCAGTGGTTAGATCCAATGTGGATACCAATTTAAGTATTGAGGAAATTTTAGCGTTAGCCGGATTTACGGCCAAACGAGATCAGAAAAATATTGAAATGTTCATGTTGCCCGGAGAATTTGGAAAAATGCAAAAACAAGGGCAATCCATTAGTTATTGGCTGCCAAATGAACGCAAAATTGATCAAATGATGGCTCGTCATTTTAATGTCGGGAATACGAGAAATGTTAATGATAATGATAGTGATGTTTCTCCGTATATTCGCATTGCCATCCAAGATAGTACTGATAATTCGCAAGCGGTACGCTCAGCTGTTAGAACGTTAGAAGAAGCTGGATATCGCAATGTTTATGTTGCTTCCGAGTGGAGTCAACCGTTATCGAAAACTCGGATTATTGCTCAAAACGGGAACTTAGAAGCAGCGGAAGCCATTGCTGATGCCCTGGGAATTGGAGAAATCCGAGTGGAAAGTACAGGAGCTTTAAACTCTGCAGTAAGCGTTCAATTAGGAAAAGATTGGGTCTCTCGTCAGAAGTCGAAATTGGAATAAGTCTCTAATTAAGAAATACCAGTTTCAGAAACCGTTGTTTCATGGTCGAAATTATTGTTGGTAATTGCAGTTGAAGTATTGTTTTTTTGAGATGCCATTCTCAACGTGCTTTTAATCGTGGCAGCAATGGGAACAGCAATTAAAACGCCTAAATATCCTGATATTCTTGCTTTTACCATTAAAGAAAATAAAACGACAATGGGATTGAGTCCAGTGAGCGTTCCTAATAGTCGAGGGGTAATGGTATTTTCAATAATTTGATCAATAATTAAGGCAACTACTAAAACTTTTAAGCCCAGCCAAATACTTTTTAGAGTAAGAATCAAGCCGATAATAAAAATTGTTAAAATTGCGCCAAACGGAATTAATCCCATAATGCCGATTCCAACGGCAAATAATAAATAAAATGGAACATTTAATAGCCAAAATGTGGGAATCATCACGACGGTTAGCGAAGTCGCTAAAGCAAATTGATTAACGATATAGCTATTAAAATTGCGTCGTAGGGAGCGCAACACTTGATTGCCGGTTTCTGGAAACCAAACTTCCACCGTACTTTCTAGGAATCCTTTATAAAAAATTGCAAGGAAGACGGTTAAAATTAAAATAAAAAATATTTGCAAAAAGTTGCTAATTGTCCCTAGCACGAAATTAGGCAACTCTACGATAAATGACTGAAGTTGATCTTGGAGAGTAATTTCTATTTGCTCGCTCCAGTCAGTCAAATCAAGGCTAATTAAGGCTCCTAGCTGCTGTAGTTGAAGTTCAGCAGATTCTGTCCAATTCGGAATTCTATTTTGTAAGGTGTATAATTGTTCCAACAAAAATGGAATGCTAAAAAGAGCAACTAAAGTTGCGATAATAATTGTACTAAAAAAGACGATGAGAACTGCATAGCCATGTTTTACATTGAAATTCTCTAAAAAACTGGCGGGATAACTTAATAGAAATGCTAGCAAAGAAGCCGCGATAAATATCATAATCAATTGCTTGAAATAATCGATAAATCCTAGAAATAGCCACCCGTCAAGGAGAATTAAAGGAAATATTAATAAAACAACTAACCATCGGGGAAGTGTTTCGCTTAAACGGTTAACCCACTGTGCGATCGCGTTCATTTTTTTAAGCAATTTTCAAGACACTTCTGAAAATGATAGATCAATTTGGGTGAAATTCAACCAAGTTTCTATCTATAGATCTAGTTTTTAATAATCTTCCATCCTAAGCGAGTGGGTTGTTGATAAATTTTCTTTAAAGTATTAATATCGCGATCGGAAATTTCCGGCGACTCTCTAACTTGTGAAAAATAAAGCGCATCATTCGGATTTTGACTATGCCCCCAAATTCCTAAAGCGTGACCGATTTCATGGCGGGCGCTGGGAAGGATATGAATCCTTGCTTGATCGGGACTGATTTCAATGATCATGCGATGGATCAACCGTGAATTGTTTACATCAAACTCATAACGGGTACGGGCGCTACGGGCGCGGGAAAATTCCAGCTTGTTTGTTTTGGGATCCCGTGTTGTATTGAGAGGCGGGCGCGATCGCGCAATAATAATATCGGCTTGAGCGCGATTAGAGATGCGTTGTAAAGGAATATAGGCGTCCCATTCCCGAATTGCAGTCATTACTGCTTCAACCCATTCCTGTTGTTCTCCCTCAGATAAATCCAGATAAATCTTGACTGGAAATTGCGACCAGATTAAATAACCAAGGGGACTCGGTTCCACTTGCGAAAAATAATCTCCTGCCTCAGCATTAACGTTCCATTCTGCCAAGGAAGGGGGTAAAGGATGCCGTTGAGGCGCAGGAAGTTTTGCTTCAGTTTGGGAAGACGCAATATTAGTAGTGATAAAAATCACTAAAAAAGAGAAAATAGTGATTAATATCACTCTTGAAGCTTTGTTTCCCAATCTCCCAATTATGGGAAACTGGTACTGAGTCATTGGCAACAATCGCTTCATGTTAGGCAAAATGACTCAATTGAAACGAACTTAGCCTTCATAAGGAAATGATTCCGGGAACATACACTTGTCGCTATCACAGCCGCTAGGCCCTGCTTCTTCTCCTTCTCCTTGATCATACTTGAGCAAGGCAGCATGAAAATCGTCCATAGTCCGTCGTTCCTCTACTTCTTGCATTAGGCGATTGTACGTTGCTTCATCAATGGGTTCAAAGGGCAAACGCGGGAAAGTCTGATAGGCATCAAAACGGGCCAATAAGGCAAAGGAAATGTATCCTTCATTGTTCTCAATTCCTTGATAAATCGCTTTGCCCAACTCCTCGATTTCATGTTCCCGAAGTTCCAGGGTGGCAGAAGTATTGTGGGTAACGTAATGTTTTTGCACCTGCATGGCAAAATCAAACTGCGCCAACACTGGAAACTGCGCAATATCAATATCATCTGCCCCTGGTAAATCCGCCCAAGAAACCGCAACGGGAATTTCCACTAACCATTCTGTACAGCGGGAATCAAAGGGATCGTTGAGCAAGTTTCCGTCTTCATCTTTATCCGACTGGGAAGGAATGACATTATAGCCATAATCAATGCAAGCTAGCGCCACTGGATCGTTTTTGCCAAAGGTGACGCGACGAATAAACCGCACTGCTTTCGGCGGATGCCAACCGGGAGACGCGCCGGTTAATAAGGATTTGGTACCGCTGGGTTGGACAGTGGTGCATCGATTGGGACGTTTAATGCCATGCCTGTCGCAGTAATCCCAAACCGTTTCATGAACAATCTCCCGCCATTTCTCTAAATAGGCTTTTTCACGCTGTTTGAACCGCTTTCCTTGTTCGGTATTGGGACGGCCTGCTTCCCACCAGCGCAACCATTCGACACCGAAGGCATGGACAAAGAAATCAAATAATCCGGTAAAGGAAACACCAACAATCGGATCCAGTTCTCGACTGTACTGATAACGGGGTTCAACAAATTCATGATTGAGAAGGGCTGCCACCGATAATGCCCCTGCTTGGAACGCCTCTTTTTGTTCTTGTTCATTGTCAGGATCAATCTGATTTAAGTGGATTTCCGAAAGGTTGCAATGGAAGTTACTCCCAATAATTTCCCCGCAGTTATGAGCCACCAAGCCATTGGCATCAAAGCGATGAACTCCCGGAACCGTACAATCATAAACCGCTTCCACCCCATTGGGTTCAATATTGGCAACAGTTGCCGTAAATCGTTCTTGGAGTAAGTGGCACGCTTGTTCTGCTAAGGCATTGGCAAGTAAGGTACTGGTTTCTGGGGTACTCAAGCCGATGAGGTGTTGAAAAACATGAAGATTGTCATCAGCAATTACCAGTTCATTTCGCAAGCAGGTTGATGCAATGCCTAACCGTAACAGCATCTGTTGCAGGGCTTGCAACTCTTCCCCGCTTTCTCGGACTAAAGTGAGACTAATCCCTTGATTGGGACGATTCTGCAGTATGGCCTCCGCAGAAAACAATCCTTGCAAGAATCCCAGATAAAAGTCATAGCTTCCTTGTTGTACCTGTTTGGTAATTGCGCAACGTCTTTCAGGGCGCGTTAACAACTGGGTTGTTCCCTGTTCTCTCTCTGCTTCTAGAACAGTAGAAGAAGGCGCTTCCGCTGCAATGTCGCCATAAAAACCAATTTCCCAACCTTGTTCAAAGTTGCCATGACCTTCCCAGGGACGAATATTGCGGTGATTGTGAAGCATCACGCGATCGCGCGGTTTGAGATTCTCCACTGCTACCCATTCCGTATATTGCTGTTTCTGGGTTTGCGCTGTTACTTTTAAGACTTGATGATTATTGGTTAACCGTAGGGTGTATCCTTCTTCTGTTGTTAACTTAACAAGGGGTTTGTTGCCGGTATAGAAGAACCCCTCCGGCGTTGTACTAAATAATTCCCCATTGACATAGACACTGTGCTGAATGCCAATTAAATCTTTAACCTGTTTCGCCCCATATTCTGTGTGCACCCAAGTATCTGCAGTGACACAAGGATTTAGCCCGTAACGTTGCAGGCGGTGTTCCATCTCCTCATCAGAGATTTCTCCCTGACATTGATTCCTTAACCAAGTTTTCGCCTTCTCACTCCCTTCTGTGGTGTAGAGGCGCAGGAACTCCCGTTTCTTTTCTGCTGTATCTAAAAGATCCACATTAGCACGGGCAATTGCCTCGGGTGCATACTGAATTGCCCCTTCACCGGAATAAAACTGACTGCGGACTGCTTCCACACATTCGGCTAAACTGGGTGAGGCGTGATAAACGCGCGTGTGATTAGCCATTCGCAGGGCGTCTCGTTCGGGATCAATGCGCCAGTTGCCATTTTCATCCGGTTGCCAGAGATTTTGCTTCAATAAGGGCGAATTAGCATCAAACTGTCTAATCCCTGCGCTCCTGCGAATATTGCCTGCTACAACAGTGGCAGCCGCTTCGTCAATTAATAAACAGCATTCCTCAGCATTGAGTTTTCGCCCTTGGGCACGGTTTAGAATCTTCGCTAAACGCGGATATAAGTCGGGAATTTTAATGGGATTGGCAACCCCGCCAAACCCTTTGAGGCGCTCTCCTGCCGGACGAACATGGCTGGGATCAATTTCAACATTGATTTCTGTTGCTAATTCCTCATTGCTGGAAAGTTCCAACAGTGCCTGATACGACTGTACCCATCCCTCACGGGAATCGCCAATACAGATACTAACCTGTTGCGAGTTATTGATTTTAACTGTTGTTTCTTCTTGACGGGCTTCCGGCAAGACAGTACCAATTTCCCCGACAATTGAAACATTGAGGCGATTGCAAATTGCAGGGAGTTGGCTAATATGTTTTTCTTCTAAGACAGCACCCGTTCCACAGCCCATCATGGCTAAGTCCATCATCAAGCCAAAGGCGCGCCAATCCACCACATTAGTTGAAGTGCAATTATAAGCGCCGGAATAGTTGTTGGGCTGTTCTAGCCACTGAGTTCCCCCAACCCACAGCCAACGCCCTGCAGGAAGGCTTTTGAGGTTAGTCATCATTTTATTGAGAAGTTCGGCTTCTTCGTTTGTGAGTTGACCCAGTTTGACTAACCCGAAAAGGCAACGATCGCGCACTTGTTCCCATGTTTCTCGCCCGCCATCGCTCCGGCGGCTATAAGTCCGAAAGAAAACAGGATTCGCCACTGGTGCATTTTTCGGGAAATTTGTGGATTGTTGACGCTCAAGCTCTCTGACCATAACAGGGTGAATTTAATTGATCTCGATAAGGAGTGAGATTCTCATCTTAATTAATTCTCGCGGTAGGGTAAAGGTGGTGGCAAAAAGTTTTGCCATTTGCAAAAAACTGCGCTATAACTAACAAGGAGATTGCCCTTACCTTCATGTCTTTAGCTCCTTGGCGATCGCGCCTCACTCGCGCCTTGCACCGCAATCGCTCTCTTCGTGAATCTCGTTATTTCCAACTGGCAACGGTCACTCCAGAAGGAACCCCGGCCAACCGAACGGTAGTCTTTCGAGGCTTTCGCGACAATACCAACCAGTTGCAAATTGTCACTGATGCCCGCAGTGAAAAAATCTCCGATTTGCAACAACATCCCCAAGCAGAAATTTGTTGGTATTTTACAAAATCTCGGGAACAGTTTCGCCTTCGGGGAAATGTCTGCTTAATCACCGCCCAATCCGCTAGCTTCTCCTCCCTACGGCAAACGCTTTGGCAACAACTCTCTGACAATGCCCGTTTACAATTTGTTTGGCCCCATCCCAAAGCAGAACGGACTCAAGGAGAAGACGCTTTTACCAATTCCTTTCCCTCTCAGGAAATACCGCCAGACACATTTGTCGTCCTACTGTTTTTTCCCCAACAAGTGGATTACCTGCTACTGAAAGGCAATCCCCAAAACCGTTACCTGTACTGGTTAGATGAAGCAGAAAACTGGTCAGTTAAGGAAGTTAATCCCTAATCAGTTTCCAGGAAAATCAAAATTTGAGCTATAATGAAGGGGGATATCATCATCAGCATCAGCTCTGAGGTTTGTTTAAACCTTTTTGAGCAAACATTTAGCCTGCCTAATTATAAAAACTATCCCCAAATAACATTTCTAACTCAAGATAGCTGATCAATAGCAACTGATAGGGAGAAGATAGAGAGTAACGCAGAAAGGGATTAGTGGATGCTGAAAGCAATCCTTTTCAGGTGTTAAATCATTGATTTCATATAGAAAGCATGGCTACAGAAATCTCCAAAAATAATCGTAATTCTCAAAATAACAATAAAAAAGATAAATCAGGTTTTAATGTCAGTTGGTTATTTCCCATTCTTGCCCTAGGGCTTCTAGTTGCAAGTCTTTTTCCCAATACCGAAGGCCAGGAAGTATCCTACAGCCAATTCCTAGAGCAAGTCAAAAGCGGTGAAGTTCAACAAGTGACAATTGGCTCGGAACGCATTGAATACAAGCTCAAACCCGAGGCCGTAGAAGAACCCAATGCTCCCTTAGTTCGAGAAACTTTTGCTGTCCCCAGCGATCGCGATCTCACCGAAACCCTGGAAAAATATGATGTAGAATATAGCGGTGCCCCGGCTAGCGGCGAAGCTGGCTGGCTAATTGGCGCTTTAAGCTGGATCTTGCCCCCATTGCTCTTTTTCGGCCTTGCCTACTTTCTCTTCAATCGTGCCCAAGGGGGGGCCAGCAACCCTGTTATGTCAGTGGGACGGAGTAAAGCTCGCATCTATTCGGAAGGAGATACCGGCTTTACGTTTCGTGACATTGCCGGCGTCGATGAAGCTAAAGAAGAATTAAAAGAAGTGGTGGACTACCTAAAAAATGCCAGCAAATACAGCCGACTTGGGGCAAAAATTCCCAAAGGCGTTTTGCTAGTGGGTCCCCCGGGAACCGGAAAAACGCTCCTTGCCAAAGCCGTTGCCGGAGAAGCCAATGTTCCCTTCTTTAGCATTTCCGGTTCCGAATTTATTGAAATGTTTGTCGGGGTAGGCGCTTCCCGTGTTCGCGACTTATTCCAACAAGCGCAACAACAAGCCCCCTGTATTATCTTTATCGACGAACTGGATGCCTTA
The DNA here is from genome assembly GCA_003021905.1 of Cyanobacteria bacterium SW_9_44_58. Classification (GTDB taxonomy): domain Bacteria; phylum Cyanobacteriota; class Cyanobacteriia; order Cyanobacteriales; family Rubidibacteraceae; genus Halothece. The sequence goes on from PXPI01000109.1 coordinate 19,044, forward strand.
GGCAAATCCCGCGGCGGCAGCGGCGCTATGACAGGCAGCGGCGGCAACGATGAACAAGAACAAACCCTCAATCAGTTGCTCAATGAAATGGATGGCTTTGATGCCAACCAAGGAGTAATTGTCTTAGCTGCGACAAACCGTCCGGAAGTTCTGGATCCTGCCCTCCAACGCCCTGGACGCTTTGATCGGCAAGTAGGGGTAGATCGTCCTGATAAAAAAGGACGCAAAGACATTTTAGAAGTCCATGTTCCCGACATTAAACTAGCTGAAGATGTGGACTTATCGGTCATTGCCGCGCGGACACCTGGGTTTGCCGGGGCTGATTTGGCTAACTTAGTGAACGAAGCCGCCTTGTTGGCTGCCCGCAATAATCACGAATACGTCGCCATGGATGACTTTGACGAGGCCCTGGAGCGCGTTATTGCCGGGCTGGAGAAAAAGTCTCGCGTCCTGCAGGATGAGGAAAAAACCACCGTTGCCTACCATGAAGTCGGTCATGCTATGGTGGGCGCATTAATGCCCGGCGCCGGTCGCGTGGAAAAAATTTCCATTGTTCCCCGCGGCGCTGGTGCCTTGGGTTATACCCTACAATTGCCGGAAGAAGACCGCTTCCTCGTTGCCGAAGACGAAGTCCGCGGCCGCATTGCTATTATGTTAGCTGGACGCTCTGCCGAAGAAGTGGTCTTTGGCAAAGTTTCTACCGGCGCTAGCGACGATATTCAAAAAGCCACAGATATCGCGGAACGGTGTGTGACGCTCTACGGCATGAGCGATCGTCTCGGTCCCATTGCTTTTGAAAAACCCCAACAGCAATATATTCCTGGCTTAAGCAGTCCCCGCCGTTCTGTTGGTCCCCAAGTCACAGAAGCCATTGATGAAGAAGTGAAAAATATCGTGGAAGGAGCCCATGCCATAGCGCAATATATCCTTCGCGAAAATCGGGATGTTCTGGAAGCAACGGCTCAAAGCCTCCTAGAAGAAGAAGTGTTGGACGGGGAAAACCTAACCGAAAAATTATCTCAGGTCAAAGCCCCAGAGCAGTTAGACAATTGGCTGAACACTGGCAAACTTCCTGAGAAGGCACAGCAGTATTTTGTCAAGGATAATCCATCAACTGCCGCAGAAAGCTCTGCCGCCCCGGTCAATAATTCTAAGCTGAATTAGGGAGAGATTGACTCATTAGTGTTTCGAGGGTGCGATATAGTTGATCGCGCCCTTCTAATTTTTCTAAACGAGAAACCACCTTGCCTTGATGAAATAAAATTAGCGTTGGTAAATTTTTGAGACGATAAGTATTTGCTAGCATAAAATTTTCATCGGCATTAACACTTACCAATTTGATTTTTTGGCCCCAACTATTTTGAAACGTCGTTAGGGTAGGCATAATTAAATGGCATAAACCGCACCAAGGAGCCCAGAAATGAACTAAAGCGGGTTGGGGGGAATGAAGGACTTGTTGGGAAAAATTTTGTTCGTTAACGGCTTCTACCATAACGTTAATCAGGGTTATTAACTTTGATTATTTTGCTTTTGAATTATACTACATCGAATGGGGATCAAAGTGCCAGAGGAGATCCCCGATTTTTTTCTTTGAGGAATTCCCCAATCTATAGCAAGCAAGGGAGTTCGGGCCACAGTCAAGAAAAATCCGGACCCCAAGGCGATGAAGTTCTGAAATAGCCATTCTTAAACGACTCATGATCAATTGTTGAAAAAGTTTAAGAATTCTATAGAGCTTGTTTAAAAATGTTCATGCCATTAGATCAAGCCCAGAAAAATAAAGAAATTCCAACAGGAAAAACAGAGACGCCTTCAGCTAAAGCCGGAGCGAAGGTGAGGATGGGATTCCTGAGCCTAACGCTTTAGAATAACTGCTGAAAATCAACGATCAAAAGTACAATTTGTTACGAGTTAGTTCTCTTAATCCGATACAATCAGAACAAATTTTCAAATATTTTTTTCCGGAAGTGGTGTGTTGTTTTGGAGGATAGACCTATTAATTTATCAACGAATACCCAAGTTCCTTCTGTCCTGAAAGTATGGGGAGAAACCCAATTGCAGGGACATGTGACCGTTAGCGGCGCCAAAAATTCTGCTCTTGCCATCATGGCAGGAACGCTTCTTTGTGGGGATGAATGTCGGTTGCGAAATATCCCAGCCTTAGTTGATATTAATCACATGGGAGATGTCTTATCTAGTCTGGGCTTAAAACTAAACCGCCAGGGAGATATTCTAGATATTAACGCTCAAGATATAACAACCTCGAAACCGCCTTATGAGTTAGTTTCCCGTTTGCGAGCCAGTTTTTTTGTCATTGGCCCCTTGTTAACTCGTTTAGGGGTAGCGCGAATTCCTTTACCTGGGGGATGTGCCATTGGCGAGCGCCCTGTTGATCTCCATGTGCAAGGATTAAAAGCAATGGGGGCACAAGTCCGTATTGAACACGGGATTGTTTATGCCGATATTCCAGGTAGCAACAATCGACTGCAGGGAAGCAATATTTATCTTGATTATCCAAGTGTTGGTGCCACAGAAACCATTTTGATGGCAGCAACCTTAGCCGAAGGAGAAACCCGCATTGAAAATGCTGCCCGTGAACCAGAAGTCGTGGATCTCGCCAATTTCTGCGTTGCCATGGGAGCAAAAATTCAAGGGGCGGGAACCAATACAATTACCATTTCTGGCGTCAAATCCCTACATGGCGTTGATTATTCCATTATCCCCGATCGCATTGAAGCGGGAACTTTTTTAGTGGCAGGGGCAATTACCCGCTCAGAAATTTCGTTATCGCCAGTGATTCCCGAGCATTTAACCCCTGTTATTGCCAAATTGCGGGCGATGGAATTAAACCTGGTTACAGATGCTCCCAACTGCTTGCGGGTAATTCCGAATTCTCTTCGAGGAATGGATATTGAAACCCTTCCCTATCCTGGATTTCCCACGGATATGCAGGCACAATTCATGGCATTGCTCGCGCTTAGTGAAGGCGATAGCGTCATTACAGAAACTGTTTTTGAAAATCGACTGCGTCACGTTGCTGAATTGAAACGGATGGGTGCCAATATTCGTCTAAAAGGTCAACAAGCAATTATTCGCGGGGTTTCTATGCTGACGGGGGCGCCGGTAGCAGCAACAGACTTGCGGGCTTCGGCGGCCTTAGTATTGGCAGGTTTAGCCGCTAAGGGCGTCACGACAATTCAAGGCTTGCGTCATCTCGATCGCGGCTACGACAATTTGGAAGATAAATTGCGGCAGCTTGGGGCAAGATTGGAGCGAGTCCCCCAAGAAGAACAGGATCTTCCTAGAGATGAAACCATTAATGTCTAATTACCAAAAATCACGGGTCTAAAGCCCATCCCTTTAGGGGTTTTGTTATACGATGAGACTCAAGTAGGGACGGGCAGTCCCGAATAAGGCTCGCTGAGGGTAAAGAATCGGGGAAAGTGTCTGGATTCAGAACCGAAACTTTCTAGGTTCTCCCGTTGAAGCGAGAATCTCTTTCCTTCTAGAGAAGGGAGTGTCAAAATTAGGCAAATAGGGGGCTTTCTAGAGAGGAAACAAACTCGATAGCGCCTTATCTTTATTTCGGGTAGCCTAAATAGAAACAACAGATTTTCCTAGAAGCAACCGTTTTGGTTGATTAAAGAACCAAGTCATTAAATTGGGTTCCACTCGACACAAGCGATACCCCGATTGTTCATATAATTTTTTTGCTTGCTGATTATTATCTAAGACATGAAGATAGATATTGGAGAATCCCCACTGGAGAGTCAGTTGTTCACAGCTTTTTAAGAGACGCTGCGCAATGCCGCGTCGGCGATAACGATGACTAACCGCTAAATTAGAAATATAGGTGGCTTGATATTGTTGGGGAACCCAACCTTCGGGGGAACTTAAACCCAACTCCACTGTCCCAATAATTTTGCCGTCTGATGCCGTTGCCACAAAACAAGCATAATATGCGCGATCGTTGCAGAGACGACTCCGAATATCTTCATAAATTCCAAGCTTGAGGAGGGGATACATTAACATTCCCCAACCCTGACAAGAATGAAAACTGCGAGTTAAAATTTCTGCAACTTCCCCGAGATCTCTGGTTTGGGCTTGGCGCACGATAACGTTTTCAAGTTGAGAGTGAGTTGAGGTGTGGCTCAACGGAGCCCGACAAGAAGATATGTGAACATTCACAGCCATTTAGCGAAAAAATTGAGTTGGCGGTAAGACAGAGTGCTAGAACTCCGTTCAATCCAAAATTTAATCGAGGTTTTCTAGCTAAGGATAGCCTAGCTTCCGGCAGGTCAAGCAATATGGAAAAGAAATTTATTCAACTTAACTCGTTTAATTATACCATGACCAGCATTTACCGCAGCTTCAGTCGCATGCTCCAGCACGAAAGCAAAATCTATCTGACTGATTAACTGTAATTTTAAGCCATGGTTGCTGCTACCCAAAATAACCCATCAACCAAAAGGGTACTGAGAACAGCGCCGCTAAACGCCCACCAAGGAAGTGTATTGCGCTTAATTGCGAAAATTCCCATTCCGGAAAGGAGTATAACAATAATCGTAGCACAAAATGCACTCCAAGGGCTTTGCATTTGTACTAATGCGTCTTGGAAAATCGGTTTATACAACGCCGGGTCAACTCGCATCAGTTCTCGCCAGTGGGGCATTAAACCTGTTAGATAAAAATACACATCGGTTAATGCTGTTCCCAATAATGATCCTAAATAGAATAAGTTTCCGACTTGCCCCCATCCTCTGGCTAAAGCAAAAAAGGCAAAAGGTAAACCAATTGCTTCGATGGGAAGATGGACAATGGGTTCCCAACGAAACCACCCCCAATAAATTGATCCGGCGAGCCAACTCCAACTAAAGCCCAAAAGTAAATCTCCCCAAAGTGCTGTTTTAGGGCGTTGGAACCAAACCCAACCCCACATTGCCCAACCGATCGTTAAAATTAAGCTAACCCAAGGTAGTTTCCGAACTAGGGGGGCTTGGGCAAAAACGGGAATAGAAACAAGAAAACCGGAAGCGCCAAAAACTAGCCAATGCTTTTGCTTGAGAAGAAGCGCTCTGACGTAGATGGGAAAACGTTCGCCAATTTCTGAAATTGAGGGGGGTGACCAGGAACTTTTAAACAAGGCTTTAATCTTCTTAACTTATCTTTACTATTTTTAATATATCATAGAGTCAGATACTCCGGGGGGGGATATAGATTATCTTAACATCGACAATAGCAATGGAGAGAGCAGGAAATTGGGCATTACTCATTTGGGAAGCGTCAGCAGACGTTGGGCGACTTCTGGAGGAACCGACATCACTGAGAGACGATTTCCTTTTTTTACGACAGCAAGTTCCTGTGCAGTGAACATTTGCTTTAATTGAGGTAAGGAAATAGGCTGGGCAAATTTTTCTACAAATTCCACTTTGACAGTTTGCCAACGCGGCTTTTCTGGAGTTACTTTCGGGTCATAATATGGACTTTGGGAATCAAATTGAGTCGGATCAGCAATTTGGGTTTCGATAATCCGGGCTAAGCCAACAATTCCGGGAGGTTTCACATTAGAGTGATAGAAAAATGCGATATCTTCTGGCTGCATCTGACGGAGAAAGTTACGGGCTTGATAATTGCGCACTCCATCCCAAATTGCCGTTTTCTCTTGTTTTAAATCATCAATACTATAATCGCTGGGTTCCGATTTGATTAGCCAGTAGCTCATTAAACCTCATGAATTTTATGGTTAATTATGTTTCAGCTTCGATCAGATTCCCACTTAATGCAACTGTCTGAGGGAAAAATTGCTTTATGTCTGATTTAGAAACTGCCTTAAAACAATCCTTTGGCTATGAAAGCTTTCGCCCGGGTCAAAAAGAGATTATCAGCGCTGTTTTAGCCCAACAAGATGTTCTGGCGGTAATGCCCACAGGGGGCGGAAAATCGTTATGTTATCAACTGCCGGCTTTACTCAAACCCGGGTTAGCCGTGGTAGTATCGCCGTTAATTGCATTGATGCAGGATCAGGTGGAAAGTTTGCAAAATAATGGCATTGCCGCCACCTTCCTCAATAGCAGTTTAACAGCCCAGGAAGCGCGATCGCGCCGCCTTTCCATCCTGCAAGGCCATATTTCTCTCCTTTACCTTGCCCCGGAAAAATTAGTTAGCTCATCCTGTAAAAATTTTCTGCACTCGATTCAAGATAAATACGGGTTATCCCTTTTTGCCATTGATGAAGCCCATTGCATTTCAGAATGGGGACACGACTTTCGCCCCGAATACCGGCAGTTAAAAACCTTGCGGTCTCATTTTCCCCGAGTGCCGATGATCGCGCTAACGGCAACCGCCACAGAACGGGTCCGAGATGATATCATTCATCAGCTTACTCTAAAACAGCCAAAAATACAAATTACCAGTTTTAATCGCCCGAATTTATATTACGAAGTCCAGCCTAAAAAGCGACAACATTACAATCAATTATTTAAATTTATTCGTCATCAAAATGGGTCGGGAATTGTTTATTGTTTAAGCCGCCGTCGCGTGGAAGAAGTGGCATTTCGTCTCAGAAAAGATGGCATTTCTGCCCTGCCTTATCATGCGGGAATGAGTGATGGCAATCGCAGCGATTATCAAACTCGTTTCTTAAGAGATGATGTCCAAGTTATTGTCGCCACCATTGCCTTTGGCATGGGGATTGATAAACCCGATATCCGCTTTGTGGTGCATTATGACTTGCCGCGCAACTTAGAAAATTATTACCAAGAAGCGGGACGGGCAGGCAGAGATAATGAACCGGCGCAATGTTTGCTTTTATTTGGTTCGAAAGATATTCGCACCATTGAGTATTTAATTGCCCAAAAAGAAGATGAAAAATCGCAACGATTAGCTCGACAACAACTGCGGAAAATGATTGATTATGCCGAAGGAACAGACTGTCGGCGCACCATTCAACTGAATTATTTTGGTGAACATTTTTCTGGCAATTGCGGCAACTGCGATAACTGTTTAACTCCCAAACCCATTGAGGATTGGACCATTGAAGCGCAAAAATTTTTATCCTGTGTTGCCCGTTGCCGAGAACGGTTTGGCATGACCCATATTATTAGTATTTTGCGCGGATCTAAAAACAAAAAAATTGAACAAAACGGACATCATTTATTATCAACTTATGGAATTGGCAAAGAGCAAAGTTTTGATGCATGGCGAAACTTAGCGCGATCTTTACTCCATCAAGGCTTAATGACAGAAACCACAGACGGCTATCGGATTCTTAAATTAAATCAACGCAGCTGGGAAATTTTACGTCAAAAACGAACCGTTTATATTGCCGTTCCCAAATCTTCCTCTCAGAAAACTGGAAGCAATAAAGATCTAGATCTCGATAGCCAACAGTTGCTCATTCGGTTGCGAAAAAAACGGAAGCGGTTAGCAGATGCTCAACATTTAGCACCCTACATGATTTTTGCCGATACCACACTCAAACAAATGGCGAAAGCAAAACCCACTAGCCTGAACTTGCTAGCCGATTTATCCGGCGTTACGGAACATAAATTAAATGAGTATGGCGAGGCCTTTATTTCGGAAATCCAAGCTTTTTTACATGAAACGCGATTGCCGATTCCTGTTCCCTCGCAAACCAAAATGAAAACCCTGCGTCTTGCCCAACAAGGATATAGTATTGAAGAAATTGCCGCCACCCGAGGGGTAAAACCGGAGACGATTGCCAATCATGTTTCTGAGTTAATTGAAATGAATCAACCGCTAAAATTAGAGCAATTTGTTCCTAAATATGAGCAAACCATAATTTGGGAAACTATCACAGTTGTGGGAGATCAATCCTTAAAAACGATTCGAGAAGCGTTAGGAGAAGCGTATAGCTATCAACAGATTAAATTAGTCCGTGCTTGGTGGCGAAGAAAACAAAATCAATTGTCTTCCACATGAGACGAACTGTTTTGATTGGCATCAATTTCCGAGGCATTTTCTTCACTGGAAACTGCTTCTAAATAACGGCTTTCTAATAAAAAGGCGCCATTTTGAAATCGAACAGCCCAATAATTCCCCGGACGGCGGTCTAAAATGGTTCCTTGTTCACCCACTTTTACCACATTGGGCGGACGCAGCATGGGCATGGGTTCTGCTGTTTTAATATAGGGAGGAGATTCCACTAGTTTCACTTTGTCACCAACAGAAAATTCTTCCATTTTTTATGATTTGTGATTGGTTACGGGTAATTTCCAATTTGTTTTCTGTTTCCCTATTTTTTAAGTGAGACGTTCCAGGGAACGCCTCTAGAGAATGCGATTACGGCGTTTGCCAAATTTTCTGATGATATTGTTCCACATCGGCATAGGGGTCGCCCGCATCATGGTGATGGTCATGATGATGGTGGTGATGATCATGTCCATGATCATGGCCCATATTGCCTGAAACTGCCGCTAAGCGAAACTTACAGGTTTCACAATTCATTTTAACTTCTCCGGTTTGGGTTTCAATTTCCCGTTCTCTTAGTACTTGTAAAAGATTGGGATGAATCCCCATCTCCGGTAAACAAGTCATGGAAATGTCTGGATATTGTTCTTGCTGTTGTGCAGTGATATTGAAAATTTTCTTCACTAACACCCCAGTAAACAAGAAGTAAGGGAGGACAATAATTCGTTTCGGTTGATAAAAACGAGCGCGCTGGAAACCTTCTTCGAGACGGGGATGGGTAATGCCAATAAAACAAGTTTCGATGGTTTTATAACCGCTTCCTTCCCACAGCATTCTTGCTAATTTGCAAACATCGCCATTGGCGTCGGGATCGCTGGAACCCCGTCCCACAAATAACACCACAGTTTCCGAGCGAGAAATATTATGGGGATTGTTTTCAGGAGAATCCAGTTCTGCCAACCGATCGCGCCACAAGTCTAGGATACTGGGAGTAATGCCGAAATGTCTGCCATAATCAATGGTAATGGAAGGAAACCGCTCCCGAGCGCGATCCAGCTCATTGGTGACATCAAATTTATTATGTCTCGCGGCAAATAATAAAATCGGCAGTGCGGAAAAATCGGTATAGCCTTGTTGAACCGCTTGTTCGATTCCTTCTTGAATGGTGGGCTTGCTTAATTCTAAAAAGCAGGGAATGACCGGACGAGATTGATCCAATTTCTGATACGCTTCGGCAAAATCAATAAAGGTTTGCCGTCCTTGTTCATCTTTGCTGCCATGACCGATTAATAACAGCGGACGCTGTTTCGGCAACGGCGGTAGATCCATGTTGGTTTCTTTCGTTGAGGGTGAATGAACGATTTGGGTCAATGTGAACACTCCTTGCTCGCTAATTTGATTCTATGCCAGTTGTTTGGTGCGTTGCTATCTTAACGGATTTTGCGATGAGTATAAATGCTGGGGAGGGGGTTGCGGAGAACTAGGGAAGCTTGCGCCCCCAGCGCCGGTAGGTCACTTGCAATTAACCAATCTTGGGCTTACTAACACTGGCTAAAATCTCTAAAGGATTATGATCTTTGACTAATTGCAGTTCCTCTTGATTTTTGACTAATAAAGCCCCAGCAAAGCCTAAGGAATTAATTCCAATTGATTGAAATGTTTCTTGTTTACGAAGAACCACTAACATCCAGTTGCGCGTCATGAGAAAATTATAGGGAGTGCCGGGTTCATAATTGATTCTAGCTAGCAATGTTTGATAATAGTCTAAAACTGATTGGGCAATGGTTTCTGGATGAGCTGTCCAATCTAGATTGAACCAACAAAACCCATGAATAAAGGAAAATAGGGGCACTTCACAGAAATCCCCTGAACCTTCTGCCATTTTAAGAGCAGGGGTAATAGGAATTTCGTTGAGATTGCTAGCCAGAGAACCTGGCACCAGTTGTAAATGTTTGTGGCGAACTGAGGCACCGGCATCTTTTCCGGAATTATAAAACCCTAACCCATCTACTTTTTGTAAACAAGCACAAAGAGCGGTAAAGTCGTTATGATTAATTAAATTTTCTTGTTCCTCAAATTCCCGAGTAACAATTAATAAATGATTTTCGACGACATTATATTTATTAAGTAAACAAATGTGAGTATCGGAAACATCACTGACAAACAAATCCTCTTCGTAGGGCAAAAAAGGATCGAAATCTTCACCGGTTTTTTCTTTATGTTGGGCTTGTTTTTCTTTGGCTTCTTCTTTTCTGATTAAATTGCTCAGAATTCTTACTAAAAAAGGAATCCCCTGAGCTTTAACAGTTTCGTAATCAGTGGGAATCGGTTGCAGCGCTTGAGACTGAGTTGCCTTTTTGGTGGTGGTTTCAACCGTTTGCCAAAATTGATCGGGTACTAGGATCATGGGGTTTGCTTCAATTAACGATTCGGGATCACCATCGCTGAATCGTTGCTCAGGTGATACAATAAGCAACGTTTAGAAACTTAACATTTTTTAATGTCGAGCGGAATTGCCCCTTTCACTGAACCTTCAGTTCAGTTAAACAATCACCAAGCCCGTCAATGCTTATGATTGAGGCATTTTCCGCTGCTCAAATCAAGTATGTCCTTGCTTTCTAAACTTTTTCAGAAACTCCTATGGCAAGATCAGGTTGACTCCCTCTTGATTGCTAAAGGAGAAATTCTGGGTTGGAAGGAGATTCTAACAAACTTCTGAAACCTCATCAAACGAATCATTGGAGGATAACATGGATGACTCCCAGCATCGTCCAAAAGCTCTAATCACCGGCGCTAGCAGCGGCATTGGCAAAGAAACTGCCCTTGCCTTTGCCGATGCAGGAGTTGATCTCGCTCTTGTGGGACGATCTCAAGATCGACTCGATCCTGTCGTCAGTAAAATTGGGGACAAGGTTAATGTTAAATGTTACCTAATGGATTTAGCAGCCACTCAATCGGTTAAAGATAATATTCAAGGAGCCGTCGCTGATTTTGGCGACGTTGACATTTTAGTAAACAACGCTGGCATGGGATATACCAATCCCCTTAACGAAACCCCTCTTGAAGAATGGGAACAAGTGCTCAACCTGAATTTAACGAGTGTTTTTCAGTGTATTCAAGGAGTTTTGCCAACGATGCGCGATCGCGGGGGTGGCACAATAATAAATGTAGCTTCCATTGCTGCGCATAATCCTTTCCCGAGTTGGGGCGCCTATAGCGTCAGCAAAGCGGGGATTATCACCCTATCTAAAGCCCTATCTGGAGAAGAAAAAGAAAATGGCATTCGTGTTGTCACCATTACGCCTGGTGCCGTCAATACGCCCCTTTGGGATAGCGAGACGGTGCAAATGGAGTTAAATCGGGATGCCATGCTTGACCCGAAAGTAGTAGCGCAAACAATTGTGCAAGCTGCTTTACTACCTGACAAAGCCGTTATTGAAGAAATGACGGTGATGCCTAGTGCTGGTGCCCTCTAAGCGCATGGCTAGGTTTTAATAAAACGCAGACGAGGTAATAAGGAATTTAATTCTTAGTTATGACAACTGGTTCATTCAACAGTTCAATGTCCAACGGTTCAGCCAAAGCAACCAAAAATGTGTCTCTCAATAGTGCATCTTCTATCGAAGCTGCGGTGACTAACCAAGACAGCACTCAAGATTATCCTCAACCGGAAACGGAAAAAATGATGGAAGCGGTGAAAACCCTTCTAGAGGGGATGGGCGAAGATCCCGAACGGGAAGGGTTGCGCAAAACCCCGCAGCGAGTGGCAGAAGCCATGCAGTTTCTGACGCAAGGGTATCAACAATCCCTTGAGGAACTGGTCAATGGCGCGATCTTTGATGAGGGGCACAATGAGATGGTGCTGGTGAGAGATATTGATGTGTTTAGTCTTTGCGAGCATCACATGCTGCCGTTTATGGGCAAAGCACATGTGGCATATATTCCTAATCAAAAGGTTGTGGGGTTAAGCAAATTAGCCCGCATTGTGGAAATGTATGCTCGTCGGTTGCAAGTACAAGAACGTCTCACCAGACAAATTGCTGAGGCAATTCAAACTATCCTGGAACCGCAGGGCGTTGCTGTTGTTTTAGAAGCAACCCATATGTGTATGGTAATGCGCGGCGTGCAAAAACCAAGTTCTTGGACGGTCACAAGTGCGATGTTAGGCGTTTTTCAAGAAGAACAGAAAACTCGCGAGGAGTTCCTAAACTTGATTCGCCATCAACCTAGTTTTCATTAACAAGTTTTCCCTGGTTTAATCGCTGAGACGGTTTAAACCAGGGATGTATTTAGAACTTATTCCCTGTTTTCAAGAAAAGTTTAATAATATGATTGTCTTTTCAAAGTAAGACTTGGAAGTGAATGGTACTAGCGACTAACCTGCGGTGTAGTCGTAGCTTCCGCCCAGTCCCAAGAAGAGACCAGACCCGCCATTCTCGGTTGAATCCAGGGACTTTAACACACTACTGGTCTCGCTAAAAGCGCGACTAAGCCTAGCGGCTGTAGTCGTAGGATGCGCGAGACCCTTGCTCAATTGGAAAAGCTCATCTTAATACGCTTGTTACAGTTAACTAAAATAGGTTGTGATATTAAAAGTTATATTTTATGATTGGCAATAGTCACTTGCGGGATAAGTATTGATTTCCGTTGTTGATCCTGCGACGGTGTATTTTACTGTTAGCTTTACCCGAGTCGCGATCGTGTCGTTCCTTTATATCATGCGTTCTATGGCTCTCTATGGGAAGAAGTTGGAATGCTCCCGCAAGTGATTTTATTTTTATTATCTTTATCACTGGTTAAGTTTCAATCTAGATGGTAATCAATTTCCCAAAAGGACAACTAATACCAGAAAACTCAAATATAAAAAGCAAAAGCTATGCTCATTTATTGCTGAAAGATAATCCAGAAACTTTACGAGAAAAATTTTTTTCACTCAGTACGGCACGAGACCTGGCAAAGCTTCTTAATGTTGAATACCGTCGTTTAGTGTATCACATTTATATAGTTCCACCTTCAAAACGCTACAAAACATTTGAACTACCGAAAAACTCTGGAGGAACTCGACAAATATCAACGCCACAAACCGCTTTAAAGATTATTCAATGGAAGCTCAATCAAGTATTACAAACTATATATGAACCAAAACCATCAGTCCATGGTTTTGTTTCTGGTAAAAGCATTGTTACCAATGCCCAAGCCCATGCCAAAAAACGTTATATCCTAAATCTTGATCTCAAAGACTTTTTCCCATCAATTAATTTTGGTCGAGTGAGAGGGATGTTTATTGCAGCCCCTTATGGGTTAACACCGGAAGTAGCAACTGTTTTAGCTCAAATTTGTTGTCATAATAATCAACTTCCTCAAGGCGCACCTACTTCTCCTATTATTACGAATATGATTTGCGCCAAAATGGATAGCCAGTTACAACAGTTAGCCAAAGCGTGTAAAGCAACTTATACCCGATATGGTGACGATATTACGTTCTCAACAACTTTAAAGGAATTTCCTGAATCCCTAGCAAAAGTAGTTACAGAAGAAGGCAAAGAAAAAGTCGCTTTAGGTGAACCATTACTCGGAATTATTGCTGAAAATGGTTTCCAGGTGAATGAAAACAAGATTCACTTGCAAGCTAAGGGAAATCACCAAGAAGTAACAGGGTTAACAGCCAATAAGTTTCCTAATGTGAACCGTAAGTTTGTACGTCAAGTGCGGGCGATGCTTCATGCTTGGGCTAAATTTGGTTTAGAAGCTGCCGAAAAGGAGTTTCAAGAAAAGTATGCTAGTAAATCTAGATTGCCAAGCAAAAGTACTGCAAGTTTTAAGGAGGTATTGCGGGGGAAAATTGAGTTTATTGGTATGGTTAAAGGAAAAGAAGATAAAATTTACTCTAAATTTATAGATAAATTTAATATATAGCAGTTATTGGAATCACGAGGTACAGTAACAACATTGACTGAGTAAGGTTCATGACAAAATTTAATGACTTAATTGGTTCGGTGTCTAGCGTA
>PXPI01000110.1 GCA_003021905.1 Cyanobacteria bacterium SW_9_44_58
GATTAAGTATCACCTTTCTAGTTCGCGATGTGCCGAAGGCACTTAAGCTACGCTTAATCGCGCTTTTCCTTTATATTTTCTTTAGGAACAGGCTCTTAGCAGTTTAACCTAACTATTCGCTTCACCTCGCCAATTAAAAATAATTTGTTCATCTGCCTGTCGAAATTCAATATTAAATTGGTCAAAGACCACTTCTCTCCCTAACAATAATTGTTCACTCTCAACAGGAGTTTGTAACCAAGCAGTGGGAACGACAAGATGATGACCATCAATAATCATTTCGATATTTCTTAACACGTATTCTACCTTACCGCCAATCGTTTCTGCAGATAATTTCGACTCAGCATCAGCTAAACTGTAACCTAAATCTTCTCCTAATTTTTGCGAAATGAGGCTGAGTTCAGCCCCTGAATCTACTAACAGACTTGCTTTAATTTCTATTTGATTATGCTTAAGGATGACACAATAATTCGGTTGCCATTCATGACGAGCAACGGAACGGAAATAAATGGGTAAAATTTGAGCAGAACAACGCTGGGGAGGCACTAAATAAATTAAGAAATCTTCTTTTAATTGACCGGCTGTTGCTAGGACTTCCTTTAGATCTTCACCGTGGGCAATTACTCCCTGTTCATCATAAGCAATGTATTGGTTTTTGTATAATCTTAAAACATCTGAACGATGATGATTGAGCCATTGCAACATGGCATGATCTTTTTTGTTTTGTGAAGACACATTCATTGATAAACTAGAATATAATGAATTAAAAATAGCGTATGACGCGAAATCGATACGACTAAAAAAATTAGCTAGAAACTTTTTGGTTTTGCAACGCTCTAGCTAAATTATCGCATTTATTGCTCAACTAATTTGCGATTTTTGTACTCTAAATGCACTAGCAAAGCATTCACATCCGCTGGATTAACCCCGCCAATGCGCGAAGCTTGACCAATGGTTAAGGGTTTGACCTTGGTTAATTTTTCCCGCGCCTCCATGGACAAGGTTTCAATGTTCATATAGTCTAAATCTGGCGGTAAGGGGCGATTGGTTTGCTTGGTTACTTGGTCGATTTGGTTTTGTTGCCGTTGAATGTAGCCGGAATATTTAATATCAATTTCTGCCCCTTGTTTTTCCACGCGCTGCAATTCGGGATTTCCTAAGCCGTAATAGTCAAGTTTGTCATAGTGGAATCCGGGACGACGCAATAAATCGGCTAAGGTTGCCGAATTTTTGATGTTTTGTCCGGTATCGGCAATAATTTGCTTGCCCACTTCATCATGGGCTTTAATGCGTTTGCTATGGAGACGTTCTTTTTCTGCGGCAATATTGGCTTGTTTTTGTTGATAAAGTTCCCAGCGCCGGTCATTAATTAAACCAATTTCTCGTCCTAGGGGCGTTAATCGTTGGTCGGCATTATCTGAGCGTAAAATGAGGCGATATTCAGACCGACTGGTCAGCATGCGATAGGGTTCTCTTAAATCTTTGGTACATAAATCGTCAATTAACGTACCAATGTAACTGCCTTCTCGGGGGAACACCATCATTTCTTCTCCCCGAACAAAACGCACGGCATTAATGCCGGCAACAATTCCTTGGGCGGCTGCTTCTTCGTAACCGGTAGTGCCGTTAATTTGTCCCGCGCAGAATAACCCCTCGATTTTCTTAGTCATCAAGGTGGGATAACACTGCGTTGCTGGTAAATAGTCATATTCCACGGCATATGCTGGGCGCAGCATTTGACAATTTTCTAACCCAGGCAGGGTATGCAGCATGGACAGCTGCAGATTTTCCGGCAACCCCGTGGAAAACCCTTGAATATAGAGTTCGGGAATATCGCGCCCTTCCGGTTCAATGAAAATCTGATGACTCTCTTTGTCGGCAAAGCGAACAATTTTATCTTCAATACTAGGGCAATACCGGGGTCCGGTGGCATCTACCCAACCGCCATAGACGGGAGATAGGTGCAAGTTATCCCGGATAATTTGATGGGTTTCCGGTGTAGTGTGGGTCATATAGCAACACATTTGTTCCCGTTCCACCCACATATCATCCGGGTCAAAACTGAACCAACGCACCGCTTCATCGCCAGGTTGGGCTTCCAATCGGCTGTAGTCAACGGACCGTTTATCCACTCGCGCCGGAGTTCCCGTTTTCAAACGTCCGGTTTCAAAGCCGAGTTGTTTTAAAGTATCCGTTAAACCAACGGAAGGAAATTCCCCTGCCCGGCCGGCTGGCATGGATTTATTGCCAACCCAGATACAACCGCCTAAAAAGGTTCCGGTGGTTAAAATAACGGTGGAGCATTTAAATGCTGTGCCAAAGTAAGTCTCGACCCCAATGACTTCTTGGTTATTCCCCAATACCAAGTCAGTGACCATCCCTTCGCGCAAGGTTAGGTTTTCTTGATTTTCCACCACTTGGCGCATTACCCGAGAATATTCGCGTTTATCCGTTTGCGCCCGCAATGCCCAGACTGCCGGTCCTCGCGAGGCGTTGAGCGTGCGTTTCTGCAGATAGGTACGGTCTGCCATTTTCCCGATTTCACCG
This sequence comes from Cyanobacteria bacterium SW_9_44_58, assembly GCA_003021905.1. Classification (GTDB taxonomy): domain Bacteria; phylum Cyanobacteriota; class Cyanobacteriia; order Cyanobacteriales; family Rubidibacteraceae; genus Halothece. Next base: position 2,548 of record PXPI01000110.1, read on the forward strand.
CCCAGGGCATCCACTTCGTGGGCTAGCTGTGACTTCGCAGGAGCGCCCACTGCTGGATTGCAGGGCTGCCAAGCAATACGATCCAGGTTTAGCGTCAACATTAGCGTCCGACATCCTAAACGCGCGGCTGCTAGGGCAGCTTCGCAACCGGAATGTCCAGCGCCAACTACGACAACATCGAATTCATCTTGGAATTGTACGGGAGAAGTCATCAGTATTTTCGATTATTGCTTACTTAAGGCCAAACGAAATTAATGTTGCAGGTAACAAGACCTTCTGGAATTGATCATAGGTGCTTTTTCCTGAAGCTGCCAAGGAAGTTGAAATGCCCCTTAATCCTAATCAGCTTTTTCAAAATCGGTTTAATTGCCAATAACACACCCCTGACGAGGCGGTAACTGTAAGGATAAGGTATTCCGGTTGCTATCCCATTGCAACTCAGCCTCGCCATAAAGCAGACGACGGGGTTGGCTTTGCAGTTTGTCAGTGGGAACGTCAACGGAAGCGTTTTCTGTGCCGGAATTGACAGCAATAATGAGTTCGGAAGCAGCAAGGCTTCGCGCAAACACATAGACTAAACCCTGGGCATGGAGAATTTTATAGTCTCCGGTGCGTAAAGCGGGATAACTGTGGCGCAAGCGAATTAAATCTTGATGCCATTGCCATAATTCCTCATCCCATTTCTCTTTCGGGGGAAAACTGCGGCGAGAGTCGGGATCGAGTTTTCCCGGCAATCCCACTTCATCGCCATAATAAATGCAAGGGGCACCGGGAAATGTTAACAACAGCAGCGTTGCAAGTTTAACACTAGCGCGATCGCGCTGGGCAATACTTAGCAACCGGGCGGTATCATGGCTGGCTAAGAGATTCAGCTGGGCTAATTGAATTTCCCAGGGATAGAGATCCAGCAACATCTCAATGTGTTCGGCATAGTTGGAGGCGTCTTGAGCAGGATAAGGCTTATAAGCCGGTTGTTCCACTAAACTGCGATCCACGCGATCGCGCGCTGTAAAGGCAATGGTGGGCCCGGTAAACACATAATTCATTACCCCATCAAACTGATTCCCATCTAGCCAATATTGGGCGTCTTCCCACACTTCGCCGACGATATAGGCTTCGGGATTAATATGTTTCACCCGTTCTCGAAATTCTTTCCAAAAGCCGGGAACATCAATCTCGTAAGGCACATCTAACCGCCATCCGTCAATGCCCTGCCGGATCCAATACTCCCCAACTTGCATAACATATTCGCGAACATCGGGGTTTTCGTGGTTAAACTCGGGAAGGGCGCGATTGCCAACCCAACCGGCATAGTTCGCGGGAAAATCGCCATTATAGGCTGATACCGGCCAATCAAAAACTTTAAACCAATCCAGCCAAGGGGAATAGGGGCCGTTTTCTAAAATGTCGTTGAAGTAGAAAAAGCCCCGACTGGCATGATTAAAGACGCCATCCAAAATCACTTTGATATGGCGCTGATGGGCTGCCTGTAAAAGGGCTTCTAGGGCTTCATTTCCCCCTAAAATGGGATCAACGCGATAATAATCATGGGGATGATACCGGTGGTTGCAAGCCGACTGAAAAATGGGATTTAAGTAGAGGGCGGTTACTCCTAACTCTTGTAAATAATCTAGCTTTTCGATGACGCCCCAAAGATTGCCTCCCTTGTATCCTTGCAGCGTTGGCGGATCTTCCCAAGGTTCAAACGCAACGGTTTGGAATTGATATTGGGCATCTTTAGGCGGTTGGACTTTGGCAAAGCGATCCGGAAAAATTTGATAAAAGACAGCATTTTTCACCCAGTTTGGGGTTTGAATTGACATGAGAGCGTGTTACTTCCGACTTCTCTCATAATTGTACTGGTCTATTTTTGATTTTTTTGTTACATATTATTTAGATTATCTTGACAAAAATCCATGACAGTATCTTCTCACTCCCACCTAGAACTTAAAACTTGGACGTGGCGCGGGTATCCCATTACCTATCGCCATTGCGGCAGCCAAGGAAGCGCGATCGTTTGTATCCACGGCTTTGGCGCTTCTTCTGCTCATTGGCGCAAAAATCTGCCGATTCTAGGGCAATCGTTTCGCTGTTACGCCCTAGATTTAATTGGCTTTGGTCATTCTGCAAAACCGAAACCTGACACTGAAATTGCGTATACCTTTGAAACTTGGGGAGAACAGATTGCTGATTTTTGCCAACAAGTGGCGGGGACACCAGTTTTTCTCGTTGGAAACTCTATTGGCTGTATTGCTGCTATGCAAGCTGCTGTTACTCGACCGGAAATCAGTTGCGGCGTGATTAACCTCAACATTTCCCTACGGCTTTTACATGAACGGAAACGGCCAACCTTGCCCTGGTATCGCCGTTTTGGCGCTCCAATCGCCCAAAAATTGCTCAGTTATCCTCCAATCGGTCGTTGGTTTTTCCGTCAAATTGCCAAACCCAAAACCATTCGCAATATCTTATCCCAAGCCTATCAACGCCGGGAAGCTGTAACCGATGAGTTGGTGGAAATGTTATTAACTCCGGCTCAAGAGGAAGGGGCAGCTGAGGTTTTTGTTGCCTTTACCAGTTATTCTCAAGGCCCCCTGCCCGAAGATTTATTGCCCCGATTAAAATGTCCAGCTCTCATTTTATGGGGAACAGAAGACCCTTGGGAATCCATTGCTTTAGGGAAACAATTTGCTCAATATGCCTCAGTAGAGGAGTTTCTTCCGTTACCCGGATTAGGTCATTGTCCTCAAGATGAAGCCCCAGAGGAAGTTAATCCCATTATTCAACAATGGATTGCTCAAAAATCGACAAATAACAATGGGCTTAAGAATTAGACATGGCAGACGCTTTTCCTGATTGGTGTTTCCTTAACGCCATGCGAATTGTGGCGTGAAGCTCTCGCTGTTTAAATGGTTTTAAAATATAGCCGTAGCAACCGCTTTGTTCCGCTCGTTCCAACGTTTTATCATCACTATAAGCCGTTAGATAAATGACAGGAATATTAAATTCCCTAAGGAGTTGGGTGGCAGTTTCAATCCCATCCATTTCTCCTTCAATGAGAACATCCATTAAAACAAGATCAGGAGTCGTTTTTTGAATTTGAATAAGAGCCTCTTCTCCTGATGAAACAATTCCTACAACTTGGTAGCCAAGTTTGTCCAACTTTCGAGCAAGACCTTTAGCAATAATAAATTCATCTTCGACAATAAAAATTTTTGTAGGTTCCATTTGATTTACTCCTATTTGGTTTGGTAACGTTTATGATACTTTCTTTCCCAGAAAGTTAGTTTAAAGCAAGTTCCCTGATTTTGCTCAATTTCTAAATTACCTTTTATTTGTTGCGTAAGTGTCCACACTAAATCAAGTCCAAGGGAATCTAATTGACTTACATCTAAATCTTTTGGAAAACCAATGCCATCATCTTGAACAATTAAAGTAATTTTTCCATGTTTATCTTGTGATAAATTTATCCCAATCGTTCCTGATCTTCCATTAGGAAAAGCATGTTCTAAGGCATTGGATACCAACTCATTTACTATTAAACCACAAGGGTTAGCTGTTTCAATATTAAGAAATATTGATGCCAAATCCGTTTGAATATTAATATCATCTTCATAAAGATTATAAGACTCAAATAGATTATCTAGTAACGCTTCCAAGTATTCGCCAAAATCAATTTTATCTAATTCGGTTGAACGATAGAGCTTTTCGTGAATTAACGCCATTGATTGAATTCGACTTTGACTTTCTTGTAAGACTGACAGTACCTTTGAATCATTTGTATAATCAGTTTGAAATTCTAATAAATTAGAAACCACTAGTAAGTTATTTTTGACGCGATGGTGAATTTCTTTAAGTAATATTTCTTTTTGTTGCAGTGATGTTTCGAGCTCAGTTTCATACCCTTTTCGCTCAGTAATATCTTGGTAAACCCATAGAGCTCCTTGCTGGCAGTCATCAATAATAATCGGAATATAATCTCGTTCTAATATTTTATGATTATTTAACTTCCATTCTTCATTGGTAACTGTTTTTTTCTCTTTTAAAATCTGTTCGTTACGTTGTTTTAGCGTTTCTGTATTTTGAAAAGCAGGATAATAATAATTTTGAAAGTCTAAGCAACTTTTTCCAATTAGTTTATTGGGAGATATGTTAATATCAAATAATTGACAAAATGCCTGATTAACAAATAAAACGGTTCCTTTATTATTTTCAAGCAGTATTCCGACTCGTAAGTTTTTAATGAGTGTGTTTAAACGAGAAAACGTAACATGTAATTCTTGCTCTAATTTTTTATTCTTAGTAATATCAATTCCCACCGAAACAGCAGCTTTTTTTTATCATACTTTTGGGCAACTAATAAATAGTAATTCGTCGTACCATTAACATTGGTTTTTATTGTTTTTTGGGAAACAGTTTGCTCCTTGTTGTGGAAAAAGTTCTCAATAAAGTTGCCAAACTCTTGATGACTGTTCATAAAACCAATTTTACGTCCCACAAATGCTTCCGGTTTTAGATTTAAAGTATTTGCTAAACGTTGATTAACTCCCAAATAATTCAAGTCGGAATCAATCCAAGAAATAAAGCCGGGAACAGCGTCAATAACAGCTTGCAATTGTTCATTAGTAGCTTTGAGTTGATTATCGACTTTGATACGTTCATTCAGTTCATTCTGTAGCTGTGCATTAGCTTTTTCTAGTTGGGCAGTCCGTTCCTTGACACGTTTTTCTAATTCTTGATTTAAATTAATGGAGTCAGTTTTACTTTGTTTACAAGTTTGGTAAAGTTGAGCTTGCTGTAGCGCGATCGCGATTTGCGCCGCTAATCGTTCTAATATAGCAGTTATTGGAATCACGAGGTACAGTAACAACATTGACTGAGTAAGGTTCATGACAAAATTTAATGACTTAATTGGTTCGGTGTCCAGCGTTAAATGCATCCCCATAACTCATGATTTCCCTGTTCAAGGGGAATAATTAGTTCTGATGGGCAATAGCTCTCTTGGGAAGAATGAGCAATGGTTGCTTGTTTCTGTGTTAGCTGAGAGATTTGCTTATTCCAGTTTTCTTCGACTTTTTGTTCATTTCCCCTAGCCCGAATCTCCCATTGCCCAGAACCGCAATAGTGATAAATTAATACCTGTTCCACATTTAGAAAGGCTTTGACCTGTTGCGCTGTTGTGTTTAAAATTCTCTGAATATTTAGAGATTGACGAATTTGGGCAATCATTTCCTCTAGCAAGCGATTTCCTTTTGCTTGTTGCCCTAATTGTTCAGTATAATTGTTAACTTCTTGTTCTAGTGTTTCTTTACTCTCAGTCAACTTTTCTCGTTGCTTTCGTTCAAGTTGACGAATCTTATTGCGCAGAGAATTGATTAAGGCGAGGGTATTAGCATCCATAATTTTGTCCTAGCGGGACTTTAACAAAGTGATTTCCTTTACTTGAGCTTCAGTATCGCTACAGTTATTCTGTCTCTCTCGTATAACTATTTAAAGTAGTTAACGATTTTTTAGTCACAAATATTAAGTAATTAAAATAACAAAATATTAAGTAAATAACGCTCATTCCTTGTGGAAGTTCAACCCTAAGAGTGACTAAACATGAATGTGCTAAAGTTAATATAAATATATAAAAGGCATGGGAGTAGTTGACTAAGTTAGTTGTTTAGTTCGTTAAGATAGTCAATAGATACGGTTAGCTATCTCCGTTATTGCTTAACTAGGAGTTCCTTATCGAGGAATCCTCCTTAAACTTAGTTGAAATGAGGTCTCACAGGAGCCATCTGTTCAATGGATTATATAGATAAAGCACTGGAACAACTCAAAGACTGGGGTCGCAAATTGATTGAGCTATTGTTAGGCCCAGAACTGGAACCGGAAACAGAAGAAATTCCAGTTCCAGTGGACGACCGCATTCCCAGTCGGTATCGTTAAGGGTAACACCATACTCAGTGCAACAACTGCAAATTTTAGTCTTACACGGCCCCAACCTAAACCTGTTGGGGGTTCGGGAACCCTCTATCTATGGAGGGTTAAGCTTAGACAACATTAATGCAGCTCTGAAAACTCGCGCTACAGAGCTGCATAGTTTTCTGGAATGCCAACAGCTCAATTCAGAAGGTGCCATTGTGGAAGCAATTCACACTGCGCTGAATCAAAAAGATGGCATTTTGATTAATGCGGGGGCTTACACCCACACGAGCATTGCTATCCGAGATGCTTTGTCAGGGGTAAACTTGCCAGTGGTAGAAGTTCATCTCAGCAATATTTACAAGCGAGAGTCTTTTCGTCATCATTCCTATGTTGCCCCAGTTGCCATTGGTCAAATTAGCGGGTTTGGTGTCGATAGCTATCGGTTAGGGTTAGAAGCCTTAGTGAACTACTTGAAACATCAAAAAGAACCGTCTCAGTAATGCGTCATTCTGTTTTATCTCGTTGGCAAGGCAGTTTATTAGGCACTGCCCTAGGAGAGTGTTTCGCTTGGCAAGGAAAAGCCTCAGAAAATCGTTGGCAGGCGATTCATCAGCAAGGGCTTAGGCATCTAGCAACAACCGGACAATGGCAAGCTTTTTTAGAGCAAAGGGAAACAGATCCTAGTGAACGCTTGGTACAAAGTTTACCCCTTCTGCTCTTTTTTCATGACCAGTTGCACCTGCTGAAAGAACAGATTTTACCCGTTGGGGAACAATCAGAGGACTTGTCTGCAAACGCATCAGCCATCATTGCTTACGCCACTGTTGCCAGTTGGATATTGAGAGAACAACTTGAGGCGCCAACCTTGTTTCGCGATTTGCTAGCGACTGCTGAGGAAAAAAGCAGTTATCAAATTTTACAAACGCTGCAAAGAAATTTAGAAAACGGAGAAACGCTCCAAGCAACTGAGAAGCAATTGCCCTCTACGTGCCAAGACATTTGGTTAGCGCTATACTGCTTTGCAACGACCTCAGAAGACTTTGTACTCACCTTGCGCCGCGGAAAGACCATGACTGCTGTTAGCCCTTTGATTGTTCCTTTAGTGGGTGCGTTGTCAGGGGCACACAACAGTATCGTTGGGATTCCTATCCCCTGGCATTTTTGCTTGCGGGAAGAAAAACAGGAATGGGAAAGCATGTTAGAAGCAATGTTTGCCACTTGGTCGGGCAGCTATAAATTTGCTAGAATCAATCAGCCCTTGAAGAAAAGCGCGATCGCGGCTTATGAGGTTATCCAACCTCGAAAGAGAAGCTATCATCAAAAACATACATTCTGAATAAGCAACGGATCCCAAACGGTTGCGAAGCAGCACTGCGATCGCTGAATGATATTTCTCCAGACAAAGTCCTGGCTATGGTCAACAAAATTATTCGCTCTCATTGGCAAGATCATTAATGGAAGAGAAATTTATCATTAATGACAGTTACATAAAGTTGCCGCACGCGCCAACGTGCTTCAGCCGTTGGATATAAGGCGGGTTCGTTGAGGGCTTCGATAGCTCGGAACTCCCGTCCGATACCCGAGGGGTTTATTCCTAAGCAGGTCAGAGTCATCAAAAAAGCAAGTGGATACTACATCAGTGTCTGTTGTACTTGCGATGTCTCTGTTCCTGATGTTCCAGCTCACGGATATCCTATCGGGGTTGACCTCGGATTGGAAAAGTTCCTGGCAACCAGCGAGGGGGAACTCATTAAAGGTCATAAGTTCTTGAAGCAGTCCGAAGGCTGGCTTAAAGCGTTGCAAGGTCAGCTCAAGAACAAGAAAAAGGGTTCCCGACGCTGGAAGGAGATCAACCGTCGCATTGCCGGAATCCATGAGAAGACAACCAACGCCCGAAAGGATTTCTTTTATAAAACAGCGCACCATCTATGCGATCAAGCAGGGATGATTTTTGTCGAAGACTTAAACTTGAAAGCTCGTGCGATTCGTTTCCTGTGAAATCGCAGGATTTTTCATGAAATCCGAGGCATAAGCAGGAGCTTGGTTAGAACCCCTCCTAGGGGGTACAGAACCT
>PXPI01000111.1 GCA_003021905.1 Cyanobacteria bacterium SW_9_44_58
GAAAGAGTACGGGGATGAGGTTTCGGCTTTGTCTAGTCTCTCCCTATGACGTGAGAATCCCACGGCTTTAGCTTAAGCAGAGCCGTGGGAGTGTCAAAAACGCCATATTCGAGTTCTGCTACGGTGATAGAAGAAATCCCTATATCTGATAGGGCTAGGGTTTTGAATCGTGCCAATACCTTGGGAGGTTTTTGCTTAATCAGATAAATGCAAATGTTGGTATCAAGCAGGTATTGCATCTAGAAAGTCTCTCGAACATCGAGGGAAGGCTGATCTCTAGTGGTCATGAAATCGTCAGAGAATTGTTCTAAGCTATTAAACAGAGATTGCCAGGGGTTATCTTTGTCAATCAGAACGATTGCATTACCCATTTTTTTAATGTAAACCTCAGTACCCGCTAGTTGGAAGTCTTCAGGTAAGATCACGATTTGATGAGTGCCATCGGTGCTAATTTGGGCAATCTTCATAGTGCTGATCGTCTAGTAAATTTGATATTGAAGGCTTCTAGTCCTTTCCTTATCCTAACTGAGACAATGAAGCGCGATCGCTGATCGGCGCGATCAACTCCAGAGGGTATCCGAAGCTATTTCCAATATTCGCTCTTTGATATGTTCCTAAGAAAGTTAGGATGGATATGGTTACAATTAAATCACATTATAAATTTAAGTCAAAGTATGTCATTGAAATGAATGAATCTTCAAACTGATGAATGCTTTCTTGACTATTTCCATACAATTATGAGATTTAGCAAAAATATATAAGGAGTAATCTATGAATACTATTACCTTAGAAAATGTTATTGAATATATTGAAAATTTATCAATAGAGGAACAGGAAGAATTATTTGAGTTGATTAAAAAAAGAAGAATTGAAAGGCGACGTTCTGAAATCGCAGAAAATGCGAAAAAAACGTTTGAGACTTTAGAGCAAGGAACTGCCGTACGAGGAAATGTTCAAGAACTAAAATCTTATTTATCATCAGATGAAGAAGAGTGATTTTAGTTACAGAAAAAAGCTTCAAGAGAGCGTTTAAGCGATTAATCAAGAAAAATCCACATTTGAAGAAGAAGATATTTGATACTTTAGATATACTAGCTAATGATCCTTTTGCTCCTTCCTTGAAATCTCATAAATTAACAGGTCAATTGGAAGGATTATGGTTTTGTACTGTTACTTATGATTGTCGAATTATTTTTGCTTTAAGAAAAGATCCTGAAAGTGGAAATGATTTAATTGTTTTAGTTGATATTGGTAGTCACGATGAAGTTTATTAAGTAATTATTATGGTAGATGCTCAACAATCTCTTTTTCCTGCTCGCAGCGTTGCTGAATTAGTCGAAGATATTAAAAATCTAACAGAGGAGATTCAAAAACTATACCTTCTCGATGAAGTTCCTTGGGTAGTTGGCTATAGCGGCGGAAAAGATTCCACTGCTACTTTACAATTAATCTGGAACGCGATCGCGGATCTTCCCGTTAAGAAAAGACATAAAACAATTTATGTAATTACAACTGATACTTTAGTTGAAAATCCGATTGTTTCGAGTTGGGTAAATAAGTCTTTAGAAAAACTGGAAGCAACAGCGAAAGCTAAGCAAATTCCCATCCAACCCAACTTACTTCATCCTTCAATGGAAGAAACATTTTGGGTGTGTTTAATTGGCAAAGGATATCCGGCACCACGGCAAGGTTTTCGTTGGTGTACCGATCGCATGAAAATTCAACCCGTTAACCATTTTATCCGAGAAATGGTAAGAGAAAATGGTGAAACAATTGTTGTTTTAGGAAGTCGCAAAGCAGAAAGTATTGCTCGCGGAAGAACCTTAAAAAAACACGAACAAGGAAGAGTGCGCGATCGCTTAAGCCCTAATAGTCGATTGCCAAATTCATTAGTTTATACCCCAATTGAAGACTGGCAAACCAATGAAGTTTGGATGTATTTAATGCAGTGGGAAAACCCTTGGGGAGGAAATAATGAAGATTTGCTTTCCATGTATCAAGGGGCAACTGCTGATAACGAATGCCCGTTAGTAGTTGATACTTCTACACCTAGCTGTGGCGATTCTCGCTTTGGCTGTTGGGTTTGCACCATGGTAAGCAAAGATAAATCCATGGAAGCCATGATTCAAAATGATGAAGAAAAAGAATGGATGCAACCCCTGTTAGAAATTCGCAATGAATTAGATGTAGCAGATGATCATGATCGTCGAGATTTCCGCCGCATTTATGGCAAAGTAGAATTGTTTGAACGCAATACAGGAGATGGGGAAACATCCATTAATCCCATTCCTGGTCCTTATACAAAATATTGGCGAGAATATTGGTTAAGACGTGTGCTAGAAGCGCAAGTGGAAGTGTGCCAAAATGCCCCGGAAGGCATGGAAGATATTACCTTAATTCAGCCGGATGAATTAAGTGAAATTCGACGCATTTGGTTGGAAGAAAAACACGAATTTGATGACAGTTTGCCTCGCATTTATCAAGAAGTAACCGGTGAACCCTTCCATGATACTCGCCTAGGCGCAGGCAATCATATTCTGGGCAGCGATGAATGGAGTGTTTTAGAAGAAATTTGCGATGATGATGAAATGCACTTAGAATTGATGGCGAAATTGTTGGATACCGAACGCCAATATCATACAAAATCGCGTCGGGTGGGAATTTATGAGTCGTTGGAAAAGTGTTTTGAAACGAGTTCTCGTAGCAAAGAAGAAGCGATTGAAAATGCTCACTTAAAACGGGATTTAAAAACCGCTGTCAATGAAAAGGATGCTGAAAAAGTGAAGCAATTGACTTGGGCCAATATTAAGTTTGCTGGGCAAAATCAAAGCTATAATTCCCAAGACGATTAAAATAGAAATACTGTCGTTATTGTAAAAATTTCCTCGTGATTTTACGTGAACTTGTCTTAGAAAATTTCGGCCCCTATCGGGGGCGTCAGGTTGTCGATTTAACGCCGGATGCTGATGAGGAAGTCCGTCCCATTATTTTGTTCGGCGGCATGAATGGCGGGGGCAAAACCACCTTTATGGATGCCATTCGCTTGGCGTTTTATGGGCAACGGGCACAATGTTCCACATGGGGAAATTTAAGTTATCCCGATTTTCTTGCCCAAGCCGTCAATCGTCACAGTGAAGGAAAAACGCGCATTGAGTTGGCGTTTGAGGAGATTTTAAACAATCAGTTAGTGGTATTTCGCATTACCCGCACTTGGGAAAAAGGGGATAGTAAGGATACTTTAAGTATTTTAGTCGATGAGTGGCCCGATCGCGCCCTGACCAATACTTGGGATGAATATATTGAAAACTTGCTGCCGTTAGGCATTTCTAATTTATTCCTTTTTGATGGGGAACAAGTGAAAGAATTAGCAGAATTAGATGTTCCCCCGCCGCAAGTTAAAGAAGCCATTCAATCGTTATTGGGCTTAGAATTAGCGGAAAAATTAGGGGAAGATTTAGAGGTTTTAGTTAATCGCAAACGGAAACAGTTAGCCAATCAAACCACCCTCAGCAATTTAGAAGAAATCGAAAACAAACTCAATCAACAAAAAGCCCAATTACAGGAAGCAAAAGATAAACAAACTGAGTTGCAAAAAACACTCGATCGCGCCCACGAAAGCCATCGGCTTGCCTTAGAAAACTTCCTTTCCGAAGGCGGCAAAATTGCCTCCCAACGGTCGCAACTAGAACGCAAAATTAACGATCTCAAAGCCAATGCCGAAACCCAACGAGAAGAATTAAGAGAAATGGCGGCGGGGGTATTGCCTCTCGCTTTAATCACGCCCCTGCTTAACAATGCGAAACAGCAAGGGGAAACGGAATTAGAGTATCAACAAGCCTTAATGACGCAGGAAGCGGTGAAAGAGCGCGATCGCGCCCTGCTGGATTATTTGAATCAGTTAGCCATTTCTGCAACCGAAGTGGATAAAATTTCTGCCTTTTTAAAAGAACAAGATCAAAGCATTGAAGCAAAACTCAATCCAGAAACGCCACCCTATTTACGCCCGGATCAAGATACGATTAATCAGTTAAATACGATTCTGGATCATCAACTTCCCAGTCAGCTAAAAGAACTGCAATCAAAACTGGAAAAACTGGAAAATATTACCGCCGAAATTGACAACAGCGATCGCGAACTCGCCAATGCCGCTTCTCCAGAAGTTTATCAAAAATTAGAACAGGACGTTCAAAAAGAACAAGAAAAACGCGCCCAAGCCCAAGCCGATTATGAAGCCGGGCAACGTCATCTCAATGAATTAGAAGACAAGATCAAAAAAACGCAACAGGAACTGGAACATTATAGTCAACAAGCCATTGATCAACGCAATAATGAACATATTATTCAATCGGCAGGAAAAGTTCAAAAAACCCTAGAACAATTTAAAGAAAAACTGACCCTGAAAAAACTCAACAAACTGGAAATTGAAGTAACCGAATGTTTCCGCTATTTACTGCATAAATCCGACTTAGTGCATCGTGTCAGCATCGATACCAACAACTTTCGCCTTTCCCTGTTTGATACCGAAGGCAAACCCATTCCCAAACATCGCCTCTCGGCTGGGGAAAAACAACTCCTCGCCATTGCTTTTTTATGGGGCTTAGCCCGTGTCTCCCACCGGCAACTTCCCATTGCCATTGATACCCCACTAGGGCGCTTAGATTCCTCCCATCGCCATAACCTGGTGGAACGCTATTTTCCCAGTGCCTCCCATCAAGTGATTCTCTTATCCACTGATACCGAAATCGGGAAACAAGAATACGAACAACTGCAACACCAAGACGCGATCGCGCATCAGTATCAACTCGAATATGATGAGGAAACAGGGGAAACTCGGGTGAAGAACGGGTATTTCTTTTAGCAAACCAGCCTTCAAGAAGGCAAAGGAATGCCTGTACCAGCCCCTTCATTAAAATGGCCGCCTGCGGGAACCGACCCGGAAAAGACTAAGCCGCGCTGGGTATCCAAGGTGAGAATTGCCCCCTCGCGGATTTTTTTCGTTGCCTCTTCCACTCCAACAATGACCGGAATGCCTAAGCGTAAGCCAATCACCGCAGCATGACTGGTGAGACTGCCCTCTTCAGTGATAATGCCAGTGGCTTTGCGAATTGCCTCCACATAATTGGCATCAGTATGCGGCACCACCAAAATTTCCCCTGGTCGGAAATTGCTGACGTCTCGGGCACGTTTGGCTACTCGGGCGCGACCGCTGACTGTACCGTGGCCAATGCCCACACCGCTGCCTAACACGGCAGTGACCACTTCCACTTTCACTAAATCTGTTGATCCAGAAACCCCTTGCAAGGTTCCTGCCGTCATCACCACTAAATCCCCTTCCGAGAGCAGCCTTTTCTCTTGCGCCACATTCAACGCCGCCTGAAAGGTTTGTCCGGCAGAGGGCAAATCCAGCACCAATAATGGTTTAACGCCCCATACCAGTTGCAACTGACGGGCAACATCCACATGAGGGGTCACCGCTAAAATAGGCGTGTTAGGACGGAATTTGGAAACGTTTCTCGCCGTTGCCCCCGTTTTGGTTAAGGTCATAATTGCCGCTGCATCCAACTGCCGCGATATTTGACTCACGGCACTGGAAATGGCGTTGGGAATGGTACTGGTGGTATTTAATTCTTCGGTGGGGGTGGGTTCTTCTTTCTCCATGCGGTCAGCAATTTTGGCCATAGTTGACACGGCTTCCACAGGATATTTTCCCACTGCCGTCTCATTTGACAGCATCACCGCATCGGTTCCATCGAGAATGGCATTGGCCACGTCTGACACTTCCGCGCGGGTGGGACGGGCATTGTTGACCATACTGTCCAACATCTGAGTTGCTGTAATCACGGGAATCCCTAACCGGTTTGCCGTAATAATCAACTGCTTCTGCAAAATCGGGACATCTTCTGCCGGCAGTTCCACCCCTAAATCCCCTCGCGCCACCATCACGCCATCGCAAAGAGATAAAACCGATTCCATCTGTTCAATGGCTTCATGCTTTTCAATTTTGGCAATCACGGGAACCGATTTTCCGGCACTGGAAATGATTTCCTTAATTTCTAAAATATCTTGGGGATTGCGCACAAAACTTAACGCAACCCAATCCACCCCTTGATCTAAGCCAAACATCAAGTCACGGCGGTCTTTATCCGTTAAGGCACGCACAGAGAGATATACCCCGGGAAAATTAACCCCTTTTTGATCGGAAAGCACACCGCCGACAACCACACGGCCGTGGACTTCCTGTTTCTCAGGATACACTTGTTCCACATACATTTCCACCCGCCCATCATCTAACAAAATGGTGGCGCCAGGGGGGACCTCCTCTGCTAAGAGGTCGTAGCTGACATAACTCTTTTCTTGGGTGCCGGTGATGGGATAGCTGGTTAAAATAAAGGGATCGCCTTTAGACAGAGTGATTGAACCGTTTTCAAATTTCCCTAAGCGAATTTTCGGTCCTTGTAGGTCTTGTAAAATACCGACCGGTTGGTCTAATTCAAAGGCCGTTTGACGAATCAGGCGGATGCTGCTTTGATGATCCGCTTGGGTACCATGGGAAAAGTTGAGTCGCAGTGTCGTTGCCCCTGCCTTAATCAAGTTGCGTAAAACATCGGGTTTGAGGGTTGCTGGGCCAACAGTCGCAACAATTTTCGTTCGGCGGGATAAATTTTGCAAGTCCATAGATGTTCTTAACCGGCGAAGATAGCTTAAAAAAGGGTTTGCGGAACAATCCCGTAGCTAAAGCTAATAAGCGGGAGGGTTACAGATAAAAGCGAGCGTAGCCAACAATATACAATAAATCTAGGATAAAAATAATCCCCTTGCTAATGCCAGATTTCAACAGCGCGATCGCGAGGGGAGTCATGGCTAACATCATTAACACTTCTCCTAGTGCCACAATTGTGCCATAATGAGCGGGATCCCAATAAGAGATCGGACTGATGAAGCGATAATCGCTCAAGGGAAAAAAGTGACGATGGGCATCATCATGATGAACAGGGAAGTCCAGTAGCGAATGCAAAAAGAAGCTGGCAAAGAAAATTGCGCCGGCATGCCATTGCCAGTATAAACAGGCAAGTAAGCCGATTAGGGCAAGGGGAAAAGAATGGAACAAGGCAACTAGGGTTTGCCACAGTGGATCGTAATACGCTTGTCCCCAAATTTCCTTTTCTGGGAGTTGGTAAACGAATTTGCTAACCCCGTAAAAAATGAAAATGGGAACATCGGGGAGAATTGCCCCCAAAGCAATGGCCAGGGTTTGATTTGGGGCAATGCTGTTTCCCAGGACAACTAAATTGAAGATATAGTGGCTAAGTGTATTCACGGTTAATTTTATTTCGTGTCCCGCGCGATTCCAAAACCCCTACCGCTACGGGTTGAGTCTCTTTTCCTGAATCAACGGTTAATTGGACAGCAAAACATTGCAAATCGTTCCTGTGAATCACCGCCTTTTCCTC
>PXPI01000112.1 GCA_003021905.1 Cyanobacteria bacterium SW_9_44_58
TCAAGGTTCTGTACCCCTGTGGGGTTCTAACCAAGCTCCTGCTTATACTTCGGATTTCCCACGAAATCCTGCGATTTCACAGGAAACGAATCGCACATGATCAATTAAGCGCGATCGCGCAAACCAGGCTTTGATGAATAAGGTTCCAAATAGCGAAACCAAGTGAAATAAAGCCCAATCGAAAGGAGAATTAACAGTAGCAATAGCCATCCCAATTGTTCCCACTGTTTCGTAATAACCATCATTCCTGTTAAAAACAGTACCAGTTGCCAAGGAACAGCAATACAAATGGCCATGATATCTCGGCGATTTTCTTGCTTGATTTTGGCTTGTTGCGGAAAGGAAAGTTTCTCTCGCATGGGCTTCCAAAAGCCAAACGGGCGAGTAACTTGATAAAAGTTATCCAAGACTGTTTCATCAGTGGGAGGCGTTAATAAGGTACCCATAATACATCCGATTAAAGAGGCACTAGCAGGCACTAAAAATGTCGCGTACTCTGGCAGGGGGATGCCGCTGAGTTTCGCTGCAATTGCTGTTATCATTCCCGCTAACATTCCTACAGCAAACCCATAGCCATTAAATCGCCACCAATACCATCTCAAGAGTAAGGGGATAATTAATCCTGAGTTCAAGCCATGGGTAATCCAGCCCCAAATTTCATTGATATTTACAACAGGAATACTAAATAATAACCCCAGTAAGACAACTGCAATAGAGGCAAGACGGCTTTGGGTGATCAGTTGTTGATTATTGGCATTGGGATTGAGATAAGCTTGGTAAATATCTTTGACCCAATAGGCGGCGCTAGAATTAATAATTGAGTCAAAGGTGGACATGGCTGCGGCAATAAAACAGGCTACTAATAAGCCTTTAATACCTACAGGAATATAGGCTTCAATGACAGTGGGCAAAACTAATTCTGGATCAGCAATGACAGAATTGTTGAGTCCGTAGTGAATGCCTAAAATGGCAAAAGCGGTAACGAGGGGCCAACGAAAGGCAAGTAACAGAATCCAAAACAGCGAAAGCAGTCCCGCAGTGCGATCGCTGTCCGCAGCAAAATACCGTTGACTCATATAGCCCCCAGCCCCACCAAAGCCTCCAATTCCTGTTTTCATTAAGTAGAAAAAGATAGTAATGCCAAACAGATTATACGCTGAATATTGTCCTGGTAAATCCAGGGTGGCAGGTGGAATAAAATTACTCCAATCACTGAGAGTTGTCGAAAGGGTTTGAAAGTTCTCTCCACTAAGGGGAACGGAAATTGAAAAAGTCTCAGGAAGGGTAACGGTGGATAAAGTTAGAAAGCAAATATAAAGAATTGCGATTAATACTAAAAAACCTTGAAACACATCAGTCCAAATGACTCCATAAAAGCCGCTCACTGCTGTATAAATCATCGCCAATGTAATCATAAATAGAGCAGCCCAGCGATCATCAATTCCTAAGAGTTGACCAAAGAACTTGCCGCCCCCAACAGCAAAATAACTAATAATCCAAATAGAAATAATTAAGTTGGCAACAGCACTCATTAACCGGGCAATATTGCCTTCTCTCCCGCTACCAAATCGCAACCGCATCCATTCCGCTAAAGTCATGACTTGGGCACGCCTCGTCCACTTGCCCATAAAAATCATAAAAAAGGCCATAATCAAAACAATGCCGCCGCGAATTTCAATAAAAAATCCTTGAATCCCAATGGCATAAATTAAACCGGTTATGACCATAGTTCCGGCAATATCCGTATTGGAAGCCATACCCGATGCACCTAGCGCCCACCACGGCAAGCGCCGATTGCCTAAAAAATAAGCATCAATGCCTTGGGAGGCTTTCCGTTGTAAGATAAAACCCAGAACAACAATTCCCAATAAATAAAGCGTGACAATTAGATAGTCAAAAAAGTGCATAGGTAGGGCTAGTTAGATAATTTATCTTCAATTTCCGGCAATGCTTCTTCCACGCAGCGATATCCTTCTTTCATCAAAGCATCTGCCTGATGAAAATCGAAAATACCATATTGAGAAAGACGAGGTTGCAATAAAATATCAGGATGATGCAGTTGTAGATTAATTTGCGTCACTTGTTGTTCCATAATATTGATCGCGCTACCAATGACATCAAAGATATTGGGCGTTTTTAATTGGTCATCGCTTTCTTCTGGAAACCAGTTATTAAATTTTTCGACAACCGTTTCTTGTACAGCTTCGTAGCGAGACTTAATGTTATTCAATAGGGCAATTCGATTGGCTTGCGTTTCAGTTGGATTACTTTCTTCCGATTGTTGAGACGCTTTAATTTGAGATAAAATTTGTTGATTTTTTCGATTGGTTTGCTCATCAACTTGTTTAAAGGATGAAGTATCATCTTCCGGAGAAGGATAGGGATAATTAAGATTAATGGCAATAACAATATCACTTCCCATTGCTTGAACCACATCCACTGGAACGGGATTAACAACACCCCCATCAACTAAATAACGCTCTTCGCAATTAAACGGCGTAAATACGCCAGGAATCGAAATACTTGCTCTCACTGCATTTACCATGGAACCTGTTTTGAGAACGATGGCTTTTTGCCTTAATAAATCAGTGGCAACACAGTGAAATGGAATGTTGGTTTCTTCTAAATTACAATCAAGAACATGGCTATAAATTAAGTCATAAATTTTGTCTCCATCTAGCAATCCTCGGGTGGGAAATTCCACATCAAGCAAGGAAATGATCGTTTTCCAATCAATTTCAGTAACAAACGCTTCTAATTCATTTAACTGATTAACAGCATGGATACCGCCAACAAAAGCGCCAATACTAGTTCCTGCAAGATAATCAATCTTGATTCCGGCTTCTTCTAAGGCGCGAATTGCCCCAATATGCGCCCAGCCTCTTGCCCCGCCGCTGCCTAAGGCTAAACCGATTTTTTTTGTCATTGTTTTTCTGTCAGTAACTCAAGCAATGTGGCAATTATTGATGATCAATTTTGGCTTGTCAATTAAAGAGTAATCTCTGACCGGAACAGAACGGTTTGAAGCGTCCCCAACTTATGATTAACTGGGAGAGGAGTCAGTTTAGGTTCGCACAGTGCAATGACCTCAACATTTATGCTTCATCAAGCCCCAGCTGGTGCAAGAGACTGGCTTCCTGTGGAAGTAATGCAAAAGCAATGGCTATCCCAGAAGCTGGAAGCTGTTTTTTCACAGTGGGGATATCAACAAATTATCACCTCCACTTTAGAATGGGTGGAAACGCTCACTGCCGGCGGCGCAATTGACCCTGCAACAGTGATTCCCTTACAAGATGGTTCCGAGAAACCCTTGGGATTGCGTCCGGAGTTTACCGCCTCCATTGCCCGAGCATCAGTAACGCGGATGCAAGAAACCCCACTCCCGCAGCGATTGTTTTATAACGGGAATGTCTTTCGTTCCTCCCAGGAACATCATGGGGAACAAATGGAATCCTATCAAGCCGGAGTAGAACTGATTGGGGCAACTGGCGTCTTAGCAGACAGTGAAATTATTTTATTGCTCAGCGATTGTCTGCAAGCAGTGGGGATAGAACAATGGCATTTAATTTTAGGAGAAGCCGGGTTAACGCGATCGCTGTTAGCGCCGTTTCCAGAAAATTTAAGAGAAAAAGTCCGTTACTGTATTGCTCATTTAGACCGAGTTAGTTTAGAGCAACTTCCCTTATCTCGCGAACTGCAAGAACGTGCCCTCTTATTATTCGACTTAAGAGGAACGCCAGAAACAGTATTGGAAAAAGTATCGCAGTTGAAATTAGATGCAACGGGAAAAAACATTGTGACCAACTTAAAGTCGTTGTTAAATTTACTTTCCGAAACAGCATCTTTTTCTCTCACCTTAGACCTTAGTTTATTACAAACGATTGATTACTACACTGGCATTGTCTTTGAAGTTGTGGCAGAAACTGAACGGGAGACCTGTATTATTGGACAGGGGGGACGCTATGATCAACTCCTTGGGTTATATCATCCGCAAGGAGAGAATCTTCCCGGCATTGGCTTTGCCCTCAATTTGGAACAACTGCAAACCTGTTTGTTGCGGCAACAAAAGCTGCCCGAAACCACACCAGCCAGTGATTGGTTAATTATTCCGGAAAATGTCGCTGCCCAGGCGTCTGCTTTGAATTACGCCCAACAATTGCGAGAAAATTCCCCCTCCTTGCGCGTGGAACTAGCCTTAGAAGAGACAAATGCTAGCAATATTAGAAACTATGCCCAACAAAAGGGGATTAACCGTCTGGCTTGGTTAAAAGCTGATGGAAACGCCGTCGTGGAAGAAGTGGAAGGATGAAAGAGGAACAACAGCCAACGATTTTAATTGCCGCTAGCGGCACCGGCGGTCATTTATTTCCTGCCCTTGCCGTGGCCGAAGAACTTGCAGACTATCATATCCAGTGGCTGGGGGTTCCCAACCGCTTAGAAACACAACTGGTTCCCGAGTGTTATCCCTTAACCGCTATCAACATTGAAGGGATGAAGAAGCGGTTAGCCTGGGGCACCCTGGGCGTATTGTTGCGACTTCCCCCAGCCATTGCTAAGGTTGTTTCCTTAATCAACCAATACAACATTCAAGCCGTTTTTACGACTGGAGGATATATTGCCGCCCCTGCTATCATCGCGGCGCGGCTTCGAGGCATTCCCGTCATTATCCATGATTCCAATGCCATTCCCGGCAAGGTTACTCGCTGGTTAGCCCGTTGGTGCCATACCGTTGCTTTAGGATTCCACACTGCCGAGCGATTTTTTCCGCCTCAAAAAAGTATTTGGGTCAGTACCCCCGTTCGGAAAGCCTTTCACAGTTCCCAATCCCTAGCGTTGCCCATTGCTGAAGATGTGCCGTTAATTGTCGTTGTCGGGGGATCCCAAGGCGCAGTTGCTGTGAATCAATTAGTGCGGGAAAGTGCCCAAGATTGGTTAGATGCCGGGGCGGCAGTTGTCCATTTAACCGGAGAGCGCGATCGCGCTGTGGATAGCTTCCAACACCCCAACTATTATACCTTTCCCTTTTATGAAAATATGGCAGGGTTATTGCAACGGGCGGATTTAGCAATTAGTCGAGCGGGTGCCGGTACCTTAACTGAACTCGCGATCACACATACCCCTGCCATTCTCATTCCTTATCCCTATGCCGCCGAAGATCATCAAGCTTACAATGCCCAAACCTTTGTCGATGCGGGGGCTGCAGTCAGCTATCGTCAACAAGACTTAACCCCAGACATCTTGAAACAGACAGTCTTGCAATGGTTAAACGCTCCTGAAACTCTAGAAACAATGGGAGAGAAAGCAGGAACCCTAGCAGTGAAAGATAGTGCTGTTCAAATTGCTAACATGGTTCGTCAAGCGGCGACTTGAAATTCAGAGTATCCTTGCGACGTTTCATACTCAACATTAACATCTTTTACCACCGCGGCGGCAGGACCCTGATGACTCCATTGAATCATTTGTTCCACAGCCGTTTTTTCCCCTTCAAACAAGGCTTCTACCCGTCCATCGGGTAAATTCCGAATCCAACCCTTAATGTCGCGTTTCACAGCTTCACTTTGGGCAGAAAGACGATAACCAACGCCCTGCACTTTCCCGGAAATCCAAACATGGGCACAGACAGTAGCATTTTGTTGTGGGTTGTTTAATTGCGTCATTTTCACCAATTGTGAACAACACTACTGTTACTTTACCAAAAATCGCGGGTCTAAAGCCCATTCTCACCAACGGTCAGAGCAGGCGCTTTCCTAAACGGAAGGCGTAATCTGCGACTTTCGCTCCGGCTTTATGGATTTTGTGATATTATAAAGCTCAAGTACCGTCGGGCAGTCGGGAAAAAGGCTCGCTGAGGGGAAAGAATTCAGGGGAAGTGTCTGGACCCGTGTTCCGTGCTTCCTAGGTTCTCCCGGTGAAGCGAGAATCTCTTTATCTTCTAGGGAAGAGAGTGTCAATTGAACTGATAGAAATGGAACAACATAAGCTTTTTGAGCTATGAAAACTGCATAAACTAAGAAAAGGAGATATTTGCAATGATGCGCCATTTAACCGTTACCACCCTGACAGCATTGCTCTTAAGTGTGGGTGTTATTCCGACAATTCAAACCGAAAGCATGGCCTCAAATCAAGCACAAGCTGAGGTCGATAATGAATCCGGCATTCACAGCACCGAAGCTTTTGACTTAGTTGCTAGGGCTTATCGAGGAGAGTTAACTGCCCAAGGCATTCCCAGCTATTACGAACTGGAACAAGCCTATGAAGCTGGAGAAATCGATGCAGAAACCTTAGTTAACAAAGCAATTGAAGGAGGAATATTGCCTCCTGCTACTGCGAATGATGCAGGATATATTACTGCTGTTACACTCCACTTAGACCGGCTAACTCAGGAGAGAGGAAATTAAATGATTTTTGATTTTTGATGACCCCTAACTTAACGAATCAGAAAACGTAAAACTCCCCAGAAGCGGGGAGTAAATTTTATTGGGTTGGTTAGCTATTGGCCCATTCCGTATGGAAAAATTCGCCACGGGGTTTATCTACTCGTTCATAGGTATGGGCGCCAAAGAAGTCGCGCTGGGCTTGCGTGAGATTTTGCGGCAACCGATCGCGCCGATAACTGTCAAAATAATCTAAGGAGGCACTAAAAGCCGGAACCGGAATGCCTAACTGATTCGCCACCGTCAATACCTCTCGCCAAGCCTCTTGTCGGTCGAGAATCGTCTGCTTAAATTCTGGGGCTAGCAAGAGATTGGGCAGTTGAGGATTTTCCTGAAACGCTGACTTAATTTTATCCAAGAAGCCGGCGCGAATGATACAACCGCCTTTCCAAATGCGGGCAATTTCGCTCAAATCCAGGTTAAACCCGAACTCTTCCGAAGCCTTCCCCATTAATGCCATACCCTGGGCATAGGAGCACATTTTTGAGCAATAGAGGGCATCCCGAATTTTATTAATCAAGGCTTGCACATCTCCTTCATATTTACCGTATTGAGCGTTGCCCAGTTCCTTACTTGCTGTCAAACGCTCTTCTTTGAATGAAGACATGACCCGCGCATTGACTGCCGCGTAAATCGTCGGAATGGGAATCCCCAACTCTAGAGAATTGACCACCGTCCAACGTCCAGTGCCCTTTTGCCCTGCGGAATCGAGAATGACATCCACTAAGGGCAGATTCGTCTCAGGGTCGATTTTCTTGAAAATTTCGCTGCTAATTTCCACTAAAAAGGAATTCAGTTCCTCAGTTTCATTCCACTGGGCAAATACCTCGCTTAACTGCTGATGATTCAATCCCAAAGCATTTTTGAGTAAATCATAGGCCTCTGCAATCAGTTGCATATCGCCATACTCAATGCCATTGTGCACCATTTTCACGTAATGACCGGCGCCGCCAGGGCCAATATAGGTGACGCAGGGGCCATCATCCACTTGCGCCGCAATTTTCGTCACAATGGGTTCTACTTTGTTGTAAGCTTCGGGAGTGCCACCGGGCATCAAACTGGGACCATGGAGGGCACCTTCTTCACCGCCGCTGACGCCCATTCCCATAAAGCCAAGCCCAGCAGCCTCTAACTCTTCCGTACGACGTTGGGTATCTTCATAAAGAGAGTTGCCCCCATCAATAATCAAGTCGCCTTCTTGCAGCAGGGGTTTGAGTTGACTAATAACAGCATCAACGGCTTTTCCAGCTTTGACCATAACTAAAATTTTCCGAGGAGGGGCCAAAGCGTTCACGAATTCTTCTATCGTGTAAGTATCGGTTACATTTTTGCCTTGCGCTCGTTGCGCCATGAAGGTTTTCGTTTTTTCAGCTGTCCGATTATAGACCGCAACTGGAAATCCTCGGCTTTCCACATTCAGCGCCAAGTTTTCTCCCATTACTGCTAAACCAATTACACCGAAGCTAGGTTGTGTCATAAGTTTCAATCGCAATTATCCAAGGTTTGCTTTAAAGATAACGAACTTTAACCCTTTCTTCCTCGTAAGATCTGTAAAAAATCGATCAAGATTAGGGCAATGACAAGCAACAACCAACGCAATTGCCTTTCTCCCAATGAGCCGCTCATTAAACTGGTGAGTAGGAACAGTAAACACAAACAACAATTTCAACAAACATGGCCGGAAAATTTATCAATATTCGGGTTGATCAAGCCACACGGGAAGCATTTCAAAAAAAAAGCCCAAGCCAATGGCGTTACCATGAGTGACCTGATTAAAAACTGGATTAGCGAGTACATTGCTGAGGACGCCGTAACGACCCATCGCCAGTATCAGAATGACCAAAAACTTTGGGAACGGTTAAAAGCATTAGAGGAAAAAGTTGATTCCCTGCCGGAAGAATCGGCTTCGGTCAATCAGGAAACGGAACAAAAATTGGAACAGTATATTCAGTATGTGGATCAGCGAATTGATACCTTGGAAAGAGTGGTAATTACGCCCTTAAAAGAGGATTTTCAAGGGCTAAAAAAATCTTGGGAAGCGCTGTTTAATCAAGTGCGAACGCTAGAAGACAATTTCACCCAACTCAAGAAGAATTTAGAAATATTTCAACAAAAAACGCAACAACAGATGGCACGGATGACACAGTTTATCAATCAAAAACTGAAAGACATGAAACAGTCTAACCAGGATTGATTTTTCTAGGGATTAAGCTAGTGTGCTATTAATAAGGAGCTATCTGGGAAATGGCATTGAATTTTCTGGGAACCGTTCGAAGCATTTGCTGGGTTAATATCGCAACAAGGGTGTCATTAAGAATGTTTTTAATGAATTGATGTACACGGCGACTGCTATCCCCTTAAAATAGGGTTAGGAAATGTTGGGCTATTGGCATTACGATTCAGTTCCTAAGAGAGGTTTTTCATGAGTTTGTTTCAGCGCGATCGCGTTCTTGTTCTCATTGACTTTTCCGAATCTTGTTTTCAAGCCTTAGAAGAAACAATGCAGGAAATGGACAATCCCGAGAGCGTTCATATCCTACACGTTTTACGTCCGCTGAATCCGGCTGACCCTGGCATTATTTGGCATACGGTGGATCACGAAACACGCCGCCGCCATGTCAAGAAGGCGTTTTATAAGCGCTGTGGCACACCCCCCTATGAAAAAGCGCCTTTTACCGTTCTGATCGGAAAGCCTGCCAAACGAATCATCGACTATGCAAAGGAGAATAAAATTCAATTGATTATTATTCCTTCTCATGCTCACAAAGGCTTAAACCGCTTTGCTTTAGGGTCAGTGGCAGAACGAGTTGTGCGTCAAGCCCCCTGTCCAGTGCTAGTTTTACGAGAATAAGCTGATTAGAAGTTGGTCAGGAGTCCTTGTTGTCCCAGCAATAGTTCTCTCAACAACGTCAAGATTCCCACCCAAATGACTGGGGTAATATCGACGCCCCCTAAAGGCGGAATGACCTTTCGTAATGGTGCTAAAAAGGGCTCTGTGGGATAGGCAACAATATTGTAGGGAAACTGTTTTAAATTAATTTGGGGATACCAGGTAAGGATAATGCGAAAAATGAACAAAATCGTCATTACCGCCAAAAAAAGCCCTAAACTCCAATTCACAACTGTTGATAAGTCCATCTGCCAATTATTAAAATTATTAATGTGATCGTAAAAGTACTTGATTTTCCTCTTTGGGAAGCAAGGGATTGTATCTTGCCTGTTATCCTGTAAAGTAGCATAGGGATTATACCTGTATCAATTCAGATTCAATCGAGAATAGAGTAGCCTAACTATGACACCATCTTTAGCAAATTTCCTTTACAGTTTACTTGCGGGAACCTTGATTGTTGTTGTTCCTGCTGCAATTGCACTTATTTTCGTTAGCGTTAAAGACCGCGTTCGCCGTTCCTAAGCGAGTGTTGCGTTGATGGCCAAAACGTGTCCAGGGGGAAGTTTCAAACTTGAGTTCACCGGTGAACTTAAGACTATTTCCTCTGGACTGCTTTTATTTTCTTGATAACAGGAATTGACTCTGCTGATCCATCCAATTAATCATCATCAAACCTCAAACCCAGCAAACCCCAAAACCAAGCAAGGAGCAGAACTATGGTTAACTTTGGGCTGAATTCAGCCAGCATTCTCGGCATATTTCTTGCCATCGCGGGGGCATCTTTATATTTTATGCGCTCTTTTCGGCCGGAACTATCCCGAGATCAAGATATCTTTTTTGCTGCGGTGGGATTGCTATGCGGATTTATTCTACTGTTCCAAGGTTGGCGGCTTGACCCCATTTTGCAGTTTGGGCAATTTCTGCTCACAGCAGTTGCTGTTGCGTTTGGGGTAGAAACAATTCGCTTAAGAGCTGCGACAACCGAACAAGCTAAACGCAGTGCCCCCACCGTCGATCGCGATCGTCGCACCAGTCGGGTTTATCGCGCCGAAATTGACGATATGGAACCCTATTTTGAACAAGAAGAACCCACTGACAGCCGACGGCGTTTACGGGGAACTGCTACTGAGCGTTCTTCTCCTTATGAACAGGAAGAACCGCAGGTTTCACGTTCGGGAAAAAGCCGTTCCAGTCGCAGCCGGCGGAAATCGCGTCCCCGCCCCGCCAACAGAACCGCTGCCGATTATCGTTATTACGAGGATGAAACCGAGGATCAGTTTGAAACCCCTGAATCCGATTTCGAGGAAGACGATGGAAGCGACTATCTTCCTCCGCGTCGCCCGCGCCCTGAGGAACAAGAAAGTTCTCCTTCAACGCGTTCCCGCCGGAAATCCCGTCCTAGCCGTCGGGAACCCCCAACTAGACAAGGACGGCGCAGTTCTTCCTCCCGTCCTCCTGTAGAGCGCCCGCCTTCTCATCGCCGCCCTTCTCCTGCTGAAGAAGATTATGTAGATTATAAACCGATTGATCCTCCTGAAGATGAGGATGATCCCGATAATAACAATCAGTTTGATTATTAGTGGAAAACCGACGTTTAGACGATTGTTGCCGAAAAAAAAACTTCGACGATGGCTGGGTTGGGGGGTAGGTATAGCGTTGCTCAGCCTACTGGCAGCTTGCGATTCTTCGAAGCTTCCCCAAGGCACGGCAGGGATTAATAGCCGCTATAATGATGAACAACCGAGCTTAAGCGGCAATGGACGCTATTTGACTTGGGTATCGAACCGCAATGGTCGTCATCAAGTGTTGCTTTATGATTTATCTCGTAAAGAATTCGTGCCATTACCCGGATTAAACCCGGAAAATGCCCTAGCAGAAAGCCCGAGTTTGAGTCGCACAGGACGTTATTTACTGTATCTGGTTAGTCGCCAAGGCCGTCCTCAGATTGCGCTATATGATCGCTATGTGGAAGAAACCGAAATTCTAACTGATTCTTATCCGCATTGGGTAAGAAATCCGGATATTAGTCTGAATGGACGCTACATTGTTTTTGAAACTGCCCGTCGCGGTCAATGGGATGTGGAACTATTAGACCGGGGACCGAAGGTGGAACCCGATATTGAAGAGGGCGCACGAATTTATGACAATCCGTAGGTTATCTTGTTCGGTGAAATTGCTGTCTTGCTTGTTGTTGAGTCCCCTCTTTACCAGTTGCAACGGTTATCCCCAGGCGGTTAAACTCCCGTTTTCGCAACAAGGCGATAGCGTCAATACCGCTGCCTCGGAATTTCATCCAGAAATGGCGCAACGTTATGTGGCATTTGTTTCTGATCGCAACGGATCACAGAATATTTATGTTTACGATCAGCGCGATCGCGAGTTAATGTCGCTTCCCGGACTTAACGCCTTGAATGAAATGGCCTCTGATCCAGCCGTTTCTGAAGATGGACAATTAATTGCGTTTACCAAACATGGTCAAGGGCAATCCGATATTTATTTATATAATCGAGAAACCCAAGCCACGCGCAACCTAACGAATAATTTATCCGCCCAAGTTCGTCATCCGACAATCAACGGCGACGGCTCAACTATTGCCTTTGAAGCAAATCCGGATGGGAATTGGGATATTATGGTTTATAATCGCTCCGGTCGTCCTTTAGAGTTGCCTGGAATGTAACCGCTTCTAATGCCTGCTTTTGAGCGATTAAAACTTTACAAACGGAGAGGGGGAGATTCGAACTCCCGGAGCCTCTCGGCTCAGCCGATTTCAAGTCGGCCGCAATCGACCACTCTGCCACCTCTCCTTAACCACAAACTATAATAACAACTCCTCAGGGATGAGTTCCACCTGCTAATCAAAAATTTGTTCTTGGACAATGTATACAGTCTTAAGCCGCGCACGAGTTCCGACTACTGACAGATTTGACATACTCCCCTGCCTGAAGGCAAGGGGATTCTCCAGACCTCACGGATTCTGGATTACTAGTTCATCGACACCGCTTGCTGAATCAGGTTTCCCTTCATCAGCAGAGGCGGGAGTCTCCCCAGTCTTTCCCTCTTTCGAGGTAGTTCTCGAATGCCCTTGGGTACTGTTGTTCGACCATTCCATTCCCAATGCTTCCATACCTCTCTCTCATTCCTGAAATTGTTGTTAAGCTTACAGATACATTTGTTACCTTAAGGCAAAAATTAGAAAATTAGAAAAATCTTGCGGAACTAACAGGGCCAAAAAATGCCAATCAATCACCAACTCGTAAAATTCCCCCCTAGGGTTACGGCTATTCCCATTGTGAATATTTAAAAATGAGGGATAAGGTGAAATAAATTGATAACAAAATTTAAGAAAGCAGTCTATCCAAGATAGTAACTATGTTTGAATACTTTACTGATAAAGCGATTAAAGCAGTTGTTCTCGCCCAAGAAGAAGCACGCCGGATGAAACAAAACCTGGTTGGGAGCGAACAAGTGCTGCTAGGTCTCATTGCTGAAGAAAGTAGCGATGCGGCCAAAATTCTCAACCAATTCGGGGTCAAACTCAAAGATGCCCGACGAATTATCGAAGGATTAGTGGGTTCAGGATCGGATAATGTTCCTGCCAATATTCCCTTTACCCCGAGAGCAAAACGGATTTTTGAACAAGCCCTGCAAATTGCTCGTCAAAAATCTCACGAATCGATACTGCCTGAACATATTTTACTGGCAATGACCCAAGAAGAAGGCGTTGCCACCAAAGTTCTCAATCAGTTAGGCGTCGATCCCCAACAAGTGGCCGCCCGCTTAGAAGAATCCTTAGATAATCCCGATCAAGGCAGCGAAGAAGGTCCTGGCGCTGCCACCGCTAGTATGGGAAGCGAATCCCGAGGCCGAGGCTTTGGCTTTAATCCCCAACAGCAACAACAACAACAAGGAGAAGGCGGGTTAAAGTCATTTGCTATTAACTTAACCGAACGGGCGCAAAATGACGAAATTGATCCCATTATTGGACGCGACCAAGAAGTAGAACGCACGATTCAAATTTTAGGCCGCCGTACCAAGAATAATCCAGTTTTAGTGGGAGAACCGGGGGTGGGGAAAACTGCCATAGCAGAAGGTTTAGCACAACGGATTGTTCGCCAAGACGTGCCGGAATCCCTATCTGATAAACAAGTCTATAGTTTGGATATGGGCTTGTTGGTTGCTGGGACTCGCTTCCGCGGCGAGTTTGAAGAGCGCCTCAAAGGCATTGTCAAGGAAGTGCAAGACGCCGGCAACATCATTTTGGTCATTGACGAAATTCATACCCTCATTGGCGGAGGGGCCATGGAAGGCGGCATGGATGCCGCCAACCTCCTCAAACCTGCTTTAGCGCGCGGCGAATTGCAGTGTGTGGGCACCACCACCCTGGATGAATATCGTCAGTACATCGAAAAAGATGCTGCCTTAGAACGGCGTTTTCAGCCGGTCATGGTGGATGAACCCTCAGTGCAGCAAACCATCGAAA
This sequence comes from Cyanobacteria bacterium SW_9_44_58, assembly GCA_003021905.1. Taxonomy (GTDB): domain Bacteria; phylum Cyanobacteriota; class Cyanobacteriia; order Cyanobacteriales; family Rubidibacteraceae; genus Halothece. The sequence goes on from PXPI01000112.1 coordinate 13,805, forward strand.
TTTTAGAGGGAATCCGCACTCCCTATGAACAATATCATAAGGTCAAAATCTCCTTGGAAGCCCTAGAAGCAGCCGCCAAACTGTCTGATAAGTATATTAACGATCGGCAACTGCCCGATAAAGCGATTGATTTAATCGATGAAGCCGGTTCCCGATTGCATTTAAATCACTCCATGGCGGAAAAATCTGGGGAAAATGAAGAAAGCCAAGAAGAATCGGACTCCCAAGAGCTGCCGGTAGTGGGATTAGAGGAAATTGCTCATATTATCTCTTCTTGGACAGGCGTTCCGGTGAATAAATTGACCCAAGCCGAATCGGAACTCTTGTTGCATCTGGAAGATACCCTTCATGAACGCATTATTGGACAGAGTGAAGCTGTTACGGCAGTTTCCCGTGCCATTCGCCGGGCGCGGGTGGGGATGAAAGATGAGGATCGCCCCATTGCAAGCTTTATCTTCTCCGGTCCCACAGGCGTCGGCAAAACCGAGTTGACCAAAGCCTTAGCGCAATATATGTTCGGCGACGAAGAGGCGATGATTCGTCTCGATATGTCCGAATATATGGATCCGCAAAGCGTCTCCAAGTTAATCGGTTCCCCGCCGGGATTTGTCGGCTACGATGAAGGGGGACAATTGACGGAACAAATCCGTCGCCGCCCTTACACGGTGGTTCTCCTCGATGAAATTGAAAAAGCCCATCCCGATGTATTCAATTCCCTGCTGCAAATCCTGGATGAGGGTCATCTCACCGATGCCAAAGGACGAGAAGTCAACTTCAAGAATACCTTAATCATTATGACTTCCAACATTGGGTCGAAAGCCATAGAAAGAGGAGGCGGCGGCCTCGGATTTGAATTGGATGAAGAAGGGGAAGGCGAATATACTCGCATTCGCAACCGTATCCAAGAAGAAATGAAAGATTACTTCCGGCCTGAGTTCTTAAACCGGGTTGATGAAGTCATTGTCTTCCGTCAACTGAACCAAGAAGAAGTGGGCGAAATTGCCGACTTACTTTTGAAAGAAATCAGCGATCGCCTAAAAGATCAGCAGGGCATTGAGTTAGAAGTGAGCGATCGCTTTAAAGATCGCGTCATTTCGGAAGGGTACGATGTCGCTTACGGTGCCCGTCCGTTACGCCGCGTATTGATGCGCTTGCTGGAAGATAATTTAGCCCAGTCCATTCTTTCCGGCGAAATTAAGGAAGGAGATGCAGCCTTCGTGGATACCGATGAAGAAGGCAATATCCAAGTCAGCCAAGGTTCCCGGAAGAAACAGCTGCAACCTGTCGGTTAATCATAGTTCTCCCCTTTCTCAATTCAGAAAGGGGGGAGTTACTCACTTCAAAGTAACCCCCAAGCATGAAAGCATACGTTATTGGATTAGGGCGTTCCGGCATCGCTGCCGCCCGTTTGTTGAAGCAACAAGGCTGGGAGGTAGCCATCAGCGATCGCGGAACGTCTGATTCCTTAAAAGCCCAGCAAAGTTCCCTGGCTCAAGAAGCGATTACTGTCCAATTAGGGGAAACCCCCACCCTAGAGACTTTAAAGACAGTTGATTTAGTAATTGTCAGTCCCGGTGTTCCTTGGGATATTCCCGTTCTTGTGCGCGCTCGGGAACACAATATTCCCATGTACGGGGAAATTGAACTGGCTTGGCGCCGTTTAAATGATATTCCTTGGGTGGGCATTACCGGAACTAACGGTAAAACCACAACAACGGCTTTGTGTTCTGCCTTGTTTCAAGGGGCGGGGTTCAATGCTCCCGCTTGCGGCAATATCGGCAAGGCCGCTTGCAAGTTGGGCTTACAAGACACAACGTTTGATTGGATTATTGCCGAGATTAGCAGTTATCAAATTGAATCGTCCCAAAAACTGGCCCCGGAAATTGGCATTTGGACAACCTTTTCTCCGGATCATTTAGAGCGTCATTATACTTTAGAAAATTATTTCAATATTAAGAAATCGCTCCTGGATCGCGCTAAGTTAAAAATTCTCAATGCCGATGAACCGGATTTGCGGGAGTTGGCGAAGGAAAATTGGTCCCAACTCTATTGGGCAAGCAGCAAAGGCGCTCAGGGATTAATCGGTGATCCCAGTCGGGGCATTTATGTTGATGGAGAAGAAATCATTGCCTTTGGGGAAAAGATCTTAAAGGTAAGCGAGTTTCCCATGGTTGGGGAACATAATCTGCAAAATTTGTTACTGGCAGTGGGGGCAGCCCGGTTAGCCGGGGTGGATAAAAGCGCGATCACGGACAGTATGATCAATTTCTCAGGGGTTCCTCACCGCTTGGAATCCGTGTGTCATCTAAACGGTGTTCCGTTCATCAACGATAGCAAAGCCACAAACTACGAAGCAGCCTGGGTGGGATTATCTTCAGTCCCTGCGCCGGCAATTTTAATTGCAGGGGGACAAGCAAAAGATGGGAACGACCAAGATTGGTTCCAATTAATCAAGCAAAAAACCAGCGCCGTTTTACTGATTGGCGAAGCGACGCCCCAGTTTGCCCAACGTCTGGAAGAAATGGATTATCATGCTTATTCCTTAGTCGAGACCATGGAAAGTGCCGTCGCGGAAGCCGTGGCAAAAGTCCAACAACAGCAAGGAACAGTGGTTCTTCTCTCTCCTGCTTGCGCCAGTTTTGATCAGTATGACAATTTTGAACAACGCGGCGATCATTTCCGGAATCTTTGTCTAAGTTATGTCAAGGGGTGGCAATAATCTGCAAAATGCGGTCCAAATTTTCCCATTCCCCAACAATGCGTCGCTTGGGTTCTGGATAAACCCTTACCAAGGTGGGGGTTGCCGAAATTTGATTTAACTCCGCTTGTTCAGGATGTTTCATAATATCCACCACTTTCAACGTATAGGAATCGCTTAAGTTTTCTTCTAGAAAGCGATACAAGGTGGTTAAGGCTTGGGTAGCGGCCTGAGAATGACCGGAAATAAATAACCGTAAAATATAGGTTCTGGGAGAGGTATCCAAGCTCGTCGCAGGAGCAGCGGAAGCTCGCAGCGAGGCTAAATTAACCGCTAAATTGTGATTCTCCCAAAGTTGCGGAAATTGTTCCCGATAGCTTTCAATAATGGTGGGATCGCCATAACTTTCTTGCCAAGGAAGCACCGTCCACGATTGCAGAGTCGTGCCAAAGATAGCGCTTAACAAAGGCCGAAAGCGTTGCACTAAGGGGTAAACTTCACTCATTACCCGTATTTGTTGGGTTTTGGGATCAATCCACTGATCTACGGTGGCCGTATAGGCCGGAATTAAAAAGTGGGGAGATTCACTTAGATGCAATAATTCTTGCAATCCTTCACATAAGTCCAGATGCCAATGTTTGCTTTTATCAACATCCAGACCATAAATTAAATCGCCCCCAGGGGTGAATAAAGCAATTCCTTTATAGGATTGATGCTGATCCATGCCCTTTTTTTAAACGCGTCCTCTCAGCATTTGCGCCATTTCATTGGGAGAAGGCGCCCATTCCAGTGCCGTTTCTTCGGTAATCCGTCCTTGTTCATATAAGTTAAACAGGGATTTATTCATGGTCATCATGCCATCAAATTCCCCATCCACCATCAATTCGTTAATTTCCTCGTATTTGCCCTCTCGAATGTAGTCTTTTACCGTTTCGGTATTAATCATAATGTCGTGGAAGGCCGCCCGTTTACCGTCAGTGGTGCGGCATAGCCCTTGAGAAATAATGGAGACCAGGGATTCAGCGAGGGCAACGCGCATTGCTGGTTGTTCATCGGGATTATAAAGGCTTAAAATCCGCTCAATGGTTTTGACAGCACTATTGGTATGGAGTGTCCCAAAAACCACGTGACCGGTTTGTGCCGCTTTGAGAGCGGTGTTGACAGTTTCGCGATCGCGCATCTCCCCAATGAGAATGACATCGGGATCTTCCCGCAAAGAAGCTTTCAGGGCTTTATCAAACTCTAAGGTGTGAATGCCCACTTCCCGTTGCCGAATTAGGGCTTTCTTGCTTTGATGAACAAACTCAATGGGATCTTCAATGGTAACCACATGTTTGGGCATTTCTTGATTAATATAATCCACCATCGCTGCCAGGGTGGTTGATTTCCCGGAACCCGTTGGCCCTGTAACCAAAACCATTCCTTTATGATAATGGCAAATATCTTTAAAGACCGAAGGCAATTTTAACTCTTCAAGCGTGGCAATTTTCAAGGGAATCAGCCGTAGTACCATCCCTGGGCCGTTGAGCGTATCAAAGACATTGATCCGAACCCGCGCAAAGTCGTATTGCGTTGCCCCATCAAATTCCAGGTTGCTTTGAAATTTCTCCACTTCTTCTTCGGAGAGAATTTCATATAGCCAACTCATAAAGGTATTATAGTCGGTTTCGGGATAGTTGGAATAATCCATTTCTCCCCGATTCCGGAAGCGGGGAATTTCCCCGACTCCTAAGTGAACATCGGAAAACCCATCTTCATGGGCTTGTTTGATAATATCGCTTAATTTGGGTTGTCCTGGGGAAGGAGACGGTTTTTTGAGTTCCGGAAAAGCAGGTTGCGCTGGGGAGGGGGCTGGCTTTTCCCGTTTTGTCTCGGTACGGGCAGTTTGTCGAGTCACCTCGGAATTAGAAGAAGATTGAGTGGGAATGTCCCCCTGCCGTTTGTTTGGAACGCGAGGCGGGGGTGGCGGTGGCGGCGTATTCGGACGAGATTGGGGTGGTTGAACCATAAATTAACTTAACTAACCTTAATTCCAGGCTATCTTTAGTGAATATTGTGGCATTGGGAGGAATAATTTGTTGAGACGTTCCCGAGAACATCTCAACATTTATTGATGGTTGGTTTCATGAAACCTTAGCTACTTTACCAATTCCTATTCCTAGGATACCCATCATCAATGACAAATTAATCCAATCCCACTAATTTAGCGCTTAATTCCCATAAGCGTCGGGCTTTAGCTTCATCGCTTGCTTCTGGCGACATTTCTTGAACAAAGGAGGTACCGTTTTTCTTTTGACGATTGCCCCAACTCCAGTAAGCGCCCGATTGGTTATATTCGGGATCTTTAACAACAGCGGCAACACGCTTGCCCGCTTCTTCTTGGGAAATATAGCCGCCGGTAATTTTCTTTTGAAACCAAGGAAAGATTTTTTGGAATAGGGAATAGTGGTTCCGGAATAAAGGACTTTCGGCAACACAGCCGGGATAAAGTGAACTAAAGGTGATTCCGGTGGCATCGTGGTAGCGTCGGTGCAGTTCCCGCATGGTTAGAACATTGCACAGTTTGCTGTCTTTATACGCTTTGCCGGGTTTGAATTTTTTGCCATTAATCATGGAAATCGGGGGTTTGAAGCCTTGTTCAAAGCCTTCGAGATTTCCTAAGTCTGGCGGGGCAGGAATCGGGATTTTGCCGCCCAATTCTTTGCGGTTGGCAGTAACAGTCCCCAAAATGACCAGTCGCGGTTCGGCAGAAGACGATTTTTTCAAGTCTTCCAGCATTAAATTGCACAGTAGAAAGTGTCCAAGATGATTGGTGGCAACGGTGAGTTCATAGCCATCGCGGTTGCGTTTGGGTTCTTTGAGAATCGGCAGATACACCGCTGCATTGCACACCAAAGCATCAAGGGATTTGCCAGTGGCTCGGAAATTATTCACAAATTCCCGAACACTGTCAAAGTTGGCCAGATCTAGGGGAATTACCGTATAACGATCTTTGGGAATGCCCACTTGTTGGGCGGCTTGTTCGCTTTTTTTCAGATTGCGGCACCCCATAACAATATCCCATTGATTGGTATCGGCTAGGGCTTTTGCAGTATATAAGCCGACCCCTGAGGAAGCCCCAGTAATCACCACTGTTGAACGTTGATTGTCTGCCATGTTTTCCTAACTCCGTTAAGAATTGTGAGTTGCTAACCAGATTTGTGTTCAAATTTTACCGTCAGTCAAGGGAGCAACGGAGAAGAGGACAACAATTATTAATTTTTTGTTAGGGCTTGGGAAAGGGTATCCCTAGCTACTTCTACCAGCGCGATCGCGTTTTCATAGAGCATCCGGGTGGGGCCAATCAATCCCACACTTCCTGCCGGCGATTGTCCTTGGTAATATTTTGCTGCAATTAGACTACAGGTTTGCATCGGTTCCAAGGGATTTTCCGAACCGATCCTAACGGTGACGCCTCCTTCGGTGTTGTTGGGATCTACTAAGTTGAAAATCACGGGAAATAGTTGATCTTGTTCAGCTTCCAACAAATGCAAGAGGGTTTGGACTTGTTGCAGCTGCGAAAACTCCGGTTGCCGTAACACTTCCGAAATCCCTCGTACTAAAATTTGGGAAGAGGCACAACTTTGACAGCGTTGCATCAGTTGTTGACAAATTTGTTGCAATAACTGTTGGTCCTGTTTCCATTCCCGTTCTAGTTCACTAGCTTGGAGCGTTGCCAGTTCTGACAGGGAACGGCCTTGGAGTTTGTCATTTAAAAAATTCGACAATAAGTCCAACTCTTGTTCAATCCCCGCTCGGGAAGCCCATTTTTCAACAATATGGGAAGGCAGTTCAATTAATCCTGATTGCGTTTGATAAGAATCGGTAATCAGAATCAGCATAATTTGCCGATTATCTAGGGGAAGGAGTTGCAGATGGCGTAAATACGCGGTTTCTTGTTGGGGAAACGTAATTAAAGCAATATAACCGCTGAGGGTAGCTAACAGTTGCGCGACTCCATGTAACAGTGCTTCTAAACTTCCCACTTCTTCTTTAATGGCGTTGCTCAACAGGTTATCGAGTTTTTCCCGTAGGGCTTGATCCGGCAACATCAGCTGATCTACGTAGGTACGATAGCCCCAATCAGAGGGAATGCGCCCAGCAGAAGTGTGGGGTTGATACAGCAATCCTGCTTTTTCCAGCCATCCCATGGCATTGCGAACCGTTGCCGAACTGACGGTGAAATTGTATTCATCGACTAAGGTTTTGGAACTGACCGGTTCTGCAGTGGCCACATAATGGCGGATGGTTGTGGACAGAATGTGCTGATGACGTTGTTTTAGTCGCATGGTTTTTCCACTTGAAATTAAGATTTAAGGGATCGCTATCAATTCAGTAGCGAGGAATCGATGGATCAATCGCTAAGGAATAAGCATCGATGCCGCCAATGACATTTTTGACGTTAGTAAACCCTTGTTGGTTCAACCAGTAACACATTTGAGCGGAACGAACGCCATGATGACAGATGACAAAGGTTTCTTTGTCTGCATCGAACCGGCTGTGAATTTGGTCTGCCCATTGTTGGCATCGGCTTAAGGGAAGATTGGTAAAGCCGTCAATGGCGGCAGTTTCTACTTCTTGGGGTTCTCTAACATCAATTAGTTGTAAGTTTTCTGGTGACTGGGTTTGCAGCGCGATCGCGAGTTGTTCCACAGAAATTTCTTGTAAAGGAGTCTGAACCATGGGCTCACCGGTTGCCAATAACATCTCAATTTCTATCTTGACATTTTGAGCAAATTGTTCAACAAACTTTGACAGGATGCCCCAATTCGTCCTCAAATTATAATGTCGCCTGCCCAACCGGAAGAAACCAGTTCCGGATTAATAATCGCCTTTAGCGGTTCGTTACAATTAGATAACCAGGTCTAGTCAGAACAACAAGCTTAATCTATGATCCCTACCGTAATTGAAACCTCCGGCCGCGGCGAACGCGCCTTTGATATTTACTCTCGTCTCCTCCGGGAGCGCATTGTCTTTTTAGGACAACAGGTGGACAATGAAATTGCCAACCTCATTGTGGCGCAGATGCTCTACCTGGAAGCAGAAGATCCCGAAAAAGATATTTATCTCTACATCAATTCTCCAGGCGGCTCGGTAAGTGCCGGATTTGGCATTTTCGACACCATGAAGCAAATCACGCCTCATGTGTCCACCATCTGCTTAGGACTCGCTGCCAGTATGGGCGCTTTTCTCCTTAGCGCTGGGGAACCCGGAAAACGTCTAAGTCTTCCCCATTCCCGAATCATGATTCACCAGCCCTTAGGCGGTACCCAAGGTCAAGCAGCGGATATTGAAATTCAAGCCCGAGAAATTATGTATCTGAAAGACCAATTAAATCAATATTTAGCTGAGCATACCGGTCAACCCTTAGAACGAATCCAAGAAGACACAGAGCGCGATTTCTTTATGTCCCCTCAAGAATCTATGGACTATGGATTAATCGATCGCGTTATTGAACGTCGTCCGTCTGCGAGCAATCCGCCCGCTTAAACGGGAATCAGCGGCCAGTAACGCCCTAGAGGCTTGGTTGCTGGTTGCTGATCAATTCTGTTGAGGGGGAGTGGGTTGTTTTTCTAGATATTGGAGAAACTCTAACAACTCAGATTCCGAAAGCAGAGAGCGCGATCGTTTCCCGTAGGTTTCCTCTAAAAACTTCCTTCCTTGCTCATTCGTCCACTGCAGCCGTTTTAATTCAACATTGGTTCTGGCAATAATATCGGAATAATCCATCGTCATTTCCTCACTGTCGCTGGAACCAACAGAGGAATCTAATGGTTCCCCAGAAGCAGGCTCATCATTAGAATCGGTTGTCTCCTGAGTAGAAGAAGTATTGTTGATCAGCACAGCAGGCTTGTCCTTGATTGCTTCCGTTTTGGTTTCGGTTTCAGAGAAGGCGGCATTCGGTTCCGATTCCAGGGTAGTCTGGGAAGAATTAACCTTTGCAGAAGCAGCAGGCACAGACGAGGATTGATGTTGTTCAGCGGCAGTTGCCCTTGGTTGCGGCGAAGCAGAAGCAGTCACTGCTGTTGCTTGAGAAGCGCTTTCCTTGGTTTGAGCTTGAGCTAAGGAAGAATCGGCATGAGGTTGAGCAGGGGTTAGGGAAATATCTAAAACGGCGAGGGCACGAGTACGAGCTTGGTCTTCGGCTTTTTCTACTGTCTCTGCAGCCGCTAATCCCGTTGCCAGAGTTAATCCCTCATTCTGCACACTGGCGCGAACAATATATTTGCCATGGTCAATTTGGACTAATTCACTAATCAGACATCCCCGTGGAAAATAACGATGAAATTGCTCAAACATAATGGTAATTGGTATCCTGTTTCCGAATTCGGCAGAGCTATGGGTTGAATCGTTATGGCAATGAGTTCAAATCAGCCCCAAAAGCAGATAAAATAAGGCAAGATAGCACTACTACAGTAGTTTAATTCCTATTGAGCTAAAATGCTATTGAAAGCTAAGCCGCTTGATACGCTCCAAAGACATCAGACGTTTAGCCGCTTGCTTTCTAACCAATGTTGTCTTGGATTGGTTAATCGCTCAAGGCACAATCAACGAGTTGCAGATTGCGTCTTCTTACTAGAGAGGCATCTGCTCCCACGGTTGTTATCGCAGTTGTCTCAGGTAGAGAAGCAGAATGCTGTTGCATCTTTACCGGAAACGTCTATACATTGCATTGATGGAAGTGAAACTCAACAGATACTAATATCAGATGGAATTTTCAATCGCTACAATCCTGTCTCATTTAAGTGATAATAAACTGGTCGCACCAAAAGTTCTCGAAAAAAAACTCAATCTTCAAGATGAAACCAGTATCCAAAAACTGCAAATTGCTTTGGATGCTTTAGAACGAATCGGCATTGTTGTTAAAGAACGCGGCAAATACCGTTGTCCGCCTCAAGAAGATGTCGTGGAAGCCAAACTCCGCTGTTCCAGTAAAGGCTTTTGTTTTGCCATTCAAGATCAAGAAAGTACTGATGATATCTATGTTCGAGAATCTCATTTAGGGAGTGCTTGGAACGGCGATCGCGTCTTAGTGAAAGTGATCAAAGAAGGCAGTCGCCGCCGCTCTCCCGAAGGAGAAGTACAAGTCATCCTCGACCGCGCCAACCCCTCGCTACTAGCGCAAGTTAAAAAAGTTGAAGATAATAGTTATCCACAATATCATGCTGTTCCCCTCGATGATCGCCTCCTGTTTGAATTGGATCTGGTACCTGATGGCCAAGATTTAGAAAGCGCCGTGGATCATTTAGTGCATCTAGAAGTGTTGCGGTATCCCCTAGGCGACCATCCTCCTCTTGGCCGGGTGACGAAAGTGTTAGGCAGCGATGCCGAAGAAGCGGCGGATACCGATATTGTTTGTTGTAAACATGATCTGCCCAGAGCCTTTTCTCAAGCCGCCTTGGAACAAGCCCAAGCCCTAACGCCGAGTCTCGATGAAACCGCCCTGCAAAACCGAAAAGATTATCGGAATTTGCTGACGATCACTCTAGAAGAAACCTCCCGAGAGCAAGACAGCAATCCTTTTGTGGAAAATGCTCTCACCCTTGAGAAAACGGATAGCGGCAATTGGCAGTTAGGGATTCATATAGCCGATGTTGCCCATTATGTTTCTCCCGATTCTCCCCTCGATGCTGCCGCTAGACAACGAGGCACCACTGTCTTTTTAAGAGATGTCATTATTCCCCTCTTGCCTCAAGCCGTGCAAGATTGTGCCTCCCTCACCCCAGGAGAAGATCGTCCGGCAGTGAGTATTATGCTGACCCTTGGGCAAATGGGGGAAATTCAGAGCTATGAGATTCATGAAAGCGTGATTCGGGTTGATCAGCAATTTAGTTACGAGCAAGCGCAATCCTTTCTCGGAAAAGGTCAGGATGGGAATACAGAGATTACCCCTGCTGTGGAAATGCTCAATGAACTCTTCTTTACCCTCAGCCCTCTGGTGAAAGCGCAACGGTTACAGCGAGGCGGATTTGATATTGAATTGCCCGAAGCTCAAGGCGGATTCAAAGATGAAGGGCGTTTAGGGGCTGTGGTGGTTACCTCTTCTTTACCGGTGCGTTCCCTATTAACTGAGTTGATGATTTTAGCGGGACAAGCGGTGGGACCGCATTTACAAGCCCTAGATGTCCCTGGGATTTATCGCATTCAACAAATTTCCGACTATACTGAAATTGAAGATTTGATGAAACTGGGCAATAACTTGGGGTTAGAGTTGGAACTAGAAAACGACGACGAGTTGCGTCCCCAAGATTACCAGAATTTTAGCCGACAAATTGCCAAATCCGATGCGGAACGGGTGTTGATGTTTTTCCTAAAATCCACGCTGAAATTGGCTAAATATAGCACGAAACCAGGGGAACATTTTGGGTTGGCGGAAAATAGCGCTTATAGTCCTTGTGTGTCACCGGGACAGCGTTATGCCGATTTGTGGGTGCAGCGGATCTTGAAATCGGTTTTCCACAAAGGGCGCGATCGTCGTCACAGTCGAGCCAAAGAGGGGGTCGATCTGCACAGCAATAGCAGTCACGGCAAAATTAACTGGAATGTGCTGCCTCCTAACCTCGCCAGCGATTACGAAGAACAAATTGCCAGCTTTATCCATCATCTCAATGAACGGGACAAAATGGTGGAAGATGCCGAAAATGACTTGAAAGGGCTGAAAAAAGCCGAAAAAATGAAAGAACGAACCGGAGAGGTCTTTTCCGGTTTAATTACGGGAGTTCAATCTTACGGTTTCTTTGTCGAAATTGAAGACTTATTAGTCGAGGGATTGGTTCACGTTAGTTCCCTCAAAGATGACTGGTATGAATACCGCGCCCGTCACGCCTGTTTAGTGGGACGTAAAAACCGGATTGCTTATCGCTTGGGTTCCCGAGTGAAAGTGCAAGTGAAAAGTGTTGATTATTATCGTCAACAAATTGACTTAGTTACTGTTTCCGGTGCCACACCAGCAACCGATGAAGATTTTGATAATGATTGATTCTCCAATAACTGTGGGCATTAGTGGCGCATCGGGGCTAATTTATGCCGTGCGCACGCTGAAATATTTATTGGCGGCAAACTATACCGTGGATGTTGTAGCGTCTAAAGCCAGCTTCATGGTTTGGCAAGCGGAAAACGCGATTAAAATGCCAGTGGAACCGGAACAGCAAGAACAATTTTGGCGAGACCAAACTGAGGAAAGCGAAGGCGGAAAACTCAGATGTCATCGTTGGGGAGATGTGGGCGCAACGATTGCTAGCGGTTCCTATCCCACCCGAGGCATGCTGATTATTCCCTGTAGCATGAGTACTGTGGCGAAAATTGCGCAAGGCTTAAGTTCTGACTTGTTAGAACGTGCCGCAGACGTGCAACTAAAAGAAGGGCGCAAGTTAGTGGTCGTACCTCGGGAAACGCCGTTTAGTTTAATTCATCTCCGCAATTTAACAACCCTTGCAGAAGCGGGAGGAAGCGTTGTTCCTGCAATTCCGGCATGGTATCATCATCCAGAAACGATTGAGGATTTGGTCGATTTTGTGGTTGCTCGCAGTTTAGATCAATTTGAGATTCGGTGTGTTCCTTTTCAACGTTGGGAAGGACAGTGAATTGAAATATAAAAAATCCCCCGCCTATTGGGGGATTAAAGAAAAATATTTTTTTCACGCAAAGTTTTGCACCGGCAGGTTGCTGGTGTGAACAATTAACATTGGACGCGCAAGACGATTTAGCAAGCCCGAGGCAATACTGCCATAAAAGAATTGATCCAAGCCCACTCTGGCGCTGCTGGTCATAGCAATTAAATCCGGTTGGGTTTGCTCTGCAACTGCCATAATGCTATCAATGGGACGACCATACAACAAATTCACTTCGGCATCGTAGCCATGTTCTTGAAATTGATTTTTCCAATTTAAGAGATAGTTTTTAGCCGTTTTAATGCGGTCTAGTTCCTGATGTTTGCCAAGTTGGCTTAATAGATGTTCTGGGACAATTTCTTCTTTTATTTCTTTGTCTAAATTGACAAATGCGGCTTTATGGTGAGGACTGCTAACGACTCGCACTAAAACAATAGTGGCCTCATAAAGCCGTGCAATATGCTGAACATGAGGCATAATCGCTTCCGATTCTTTAGAGCCGTCAATCGGCACCAAAATCCGGTTATTGGTTTTTAAGCTAATTTCTGTATCCGGAGTGGAAACTAATGTGGGACAGGGAGCACGGTTTAATAACGCAGAACTGACACTGCCATAAATGACTTTTTGTAACCCGGAACGACCTTGACTGGTAATTGCCAATATATCAATTGCCATTTCATCAATGGCATGGAGAATGGCATCAACTGCCACGCCGCGTAATAATAGAATTTCTGCGGACAAGCCGTCTTGTTCAAATTGATTTTTCCAACCGTTTAAGTAGGCTTTCGCATTATCGATTTTTTGCGGCTTAAAGGTTACTTCTTGCTCCTGATTGATATCGAGAATGCCGCTGCGAGTTGCCGGTTCAATGACTTGCGCAAAATAGACGGTGGCGCCATCATGCTGGGCTAAGTTAGCAACGTGGGGAATAATGGCTTCAGCAGTTTTTGATCCATCTAGGGGGACTAGTATTTTATTATACATAATTATCCAAGGTTGTTGCTTAAGTATTAACAAACTAACTAAGATGACTCTTGATTAATAAGAGCCATCCTACTAAAGGTCAAAAATTATTCATCTTGGGCATATTGGGCCTTTTCTCGGGAAGACATGATGGCGGCGATTTTTTCTTCTCCTTTTGCTTCTGCTTGTTGCAGTTCTGCCGTTTCGAGTTCATTTAGCTCTCGGTTTAACCCCTGATTCAGACTGTAAGCCATAATCAGCAAGACAAAAGCAAACGGTAAACCGGTGGTAATAGCGGCAGTTTGCAACGCCGTTAAGCCGCCGCCAAGGAGTAAAACGGCAGCCACAACGCCTTCCATAGTTGCCCAGAATACTCGTTGCGTGACAGGAGAGTCCAGCTTGCCGCCAGAAGTTAAATTATCCACAACTAGGGAACCGGAGTCAGAGGAGGTAACAAAGAAAATGGTTACTAGAGCAATTGCAACTATCGAACTGATTACCGTTATGGGTAAACTTTCCAACATGACAAACATTGCGGTGGCAACGTTATCTTGAACAGCACCGGCAATATCGGCCGTATTATTCAATTGAAGTCTTAAGGCAGTGCCTCCCATTGCCGAAAGCCACAGGAAAGAAAGGAGACTGGGAACAATTAAAACCCCCATGACAAATTCGCGAATGGTACGCCCTTTGGAAACACGGGCAATGAACATTCCTACAAACGGCGACCAAGAAATCCACCATCCCCAATAAAAGACGGTCCAAGCATTTTGCCAAGAGCCATCGGTGGGACCTTCTCCAAAGGATTCCGTCCAAAAACTGAGGAGGGGAAAACTGGCAACATAGTTTCCTAAATTTTGCACGAAGGTATCCAAAATAAATAGAGTGGGACCTAAAACGACAATAAATAGTAGAAAAGCACCGGCTGTATAAAGGTTCCACTCACTGAGTCGGCGAACTCCCCCTTCTAATCCCACCATGACTGAGAGCGTGGCAAATCCGGTAATAACAGCAATTAAACCCACTTCTATTCCGACTCCTTCCGGGAAGCCGGGAATTAGGAACGCTAATCCGGCAGCAACTTGACTAACGCCTAACCCCAAAGAGGTTGCTAAGCCAAACAAGTCGGCAACAACAGCAAGAATATCAATGATATGGCCGGGCCATTCGTAAATTCTTTCTCCGAGCAAGGGGTAAAAAAGGGAGCGCATCGTAAGGGGAAGGTTTCTATTAAAGGCAAAGAAGGCTAAGCCTAACCCCACTAGGGCATATAATCCCCACGGATGTAAGCCCCAATGGAAAAAGGTGACTGTCATCGCTGTTTCTCCAGCTTTAGGGGTGCCCGGTTCCGAACCGAATATAGCGGGCGGACTGGTGAAGTGGGACATGGGTTCGCCCACACTCCAGAACATTAAACCAATGCCCATGCCGGCACTGAGCAACATAGCAAACCAGGCAAAAGTGGAAAATTCCGGCTTGGCATCTTGTCCGCCGAGACGAATTCTGCCGAACTTACTAAAGGCAAAATAAAGAATTAAGCCTAAAAATATGTTGGCGACTAGGATATAGAACCAACCGCCATAGTCAGCTATGGTTGTGAGTGTGGCATTAAATATTTTGGAGGCTTGCTCTTTATTGGAAAGGGTAAGAGCAATAAACAGAATAACGATAATTCCAGAAATGGGAGCAACTACTGGATGTAAATCAAATCCCCATTTTTGAATATTCGTATCGCCGGGATAGCGTCCTGTTTTGTCTTCCAGAAACTCCGTTTCAAAATTGTTGTTATTGGGATCTTTAACCATAAAATTCTACAATTATTTTAATTTCAAAACTGTGTGATTTGTTGTAGATAAGGTCAAAATTAGACAATTTGAAAATATCATTGACCAAAAATGGCGATTTAAATCACGTTTGATTTTATCCCTTGCATCTTGATCCGTTATAGCGAAAAAGCGATATTTATACCAGTGTTCCTTGCTAGCAGATTATCAAATTTTCCCTAATCAAAAAAGACGAGGAAAAAGCTTCCCCGTCAAAGCGATTAGCCAATATAATGGAAAAATGCAACTTTATTAGGATTTACTAAATTCTAAACCGTGTTCTTCAGCATAGCGCTCCATAAAGCGCATAAAACGGTTCCATTCTTCTTCCGATTGCATATAATGAACTGCTTCTAGCGCAGTCGGCTGTCCATTGACAAATTTACCTTTAACATCTTGAGTGGAAATAACACCTTCCTCATCAACCAGATACATTCCGGTTACTTCTTGAGTATTTTCTGCACTCAAGATATTGGGATTTTCAAATCGAAAGGTAGCGGTTCCACTACTGCCATCGCGAGAACGGGTTAAGCGGACATCAGGAATTGTTTCTTCATTAATGCCTTGTGAAAATTGAATAGATGCCATTTTCTTTTTTCTTTTTCCTCTAAAATAATATAGTACAGCGATCGCGCTTTGTATAGTAACCCATTAAGGCAGCTTAAATATAAACGTTACTTTATCTTCTTTGCCTAAAGCAATGACATCGCCGGAGGCAATTTCATAACGCTCTGCTTTAGGAACAGAGTAGTTATTCACATAGGTACCGTTGGAACTGCCTAAATCTTCAATATAGTAGGTGTCGGTTTCAATATGAATTTTGGCGTGTTGACGGGAAATAATCGCTGAGTCTTGAAGATCCGATAAATCCACATCGGGAGGAGCGCTGTTATTGGGTTTTCCTAAAGTGATTGCGGCTTGGTTGTCAGGGAGGGTAATGGGTTCTCCGGTTTGAATATGCAATAAATAGGGAGTACTATTTTGTAAGTTGGTGCTAGGCTCAGTAGCAGAAGAGGCTAGCTTATCTTGCTCCTCAACCGCTTCGGGAAATTCGTTACTGGTTTCGTTCATGGTTATCTTTGGTAATGGCGCTAATCTTCAACCATTCTATTCAAACCGAAATTTCGGCACCAGCTTCTTGATCAAGCAGCCACCACAGTTCCCCTTGCGGTTGAATCAGACGCGCCGGATATTCCATTTCATCACCTTCAGAGGCAAAAATTTCCGCTAAGGCAGGACGTTTGTTTGCCCCTGCCACCAGAAAAATCACACATTGCGCCTGATT
Organism: Cyanobacteria bacterium SW_9_44_58; assembly: GCA_003021905.1. Lineage (GTDB taxonomy): Bacteria > Cyanobacteriota > Cyanobacteriia > Cyanobacteriales > Rubidibacteraceae > Halothece. Next base: position 30,224 of record PXPI01000112.1, read on the forward strand.
AATTAAGGAGGCAGTAAAGGTTAAGCGTTGACTATCCCCTTTTTTGCCAACCGCAATCAAACGATCGCGCACCGTTAGAGCCTCTGTTTGGGGAAACAGGGAGGCGGTATGGCCATCATCTCCCATGCCTAATAAAATAATATCGATACTGGGAAATTCCCCGGGCCCGCATTGGAAAAAGGTTCTTAATTGCTGTTCGTACTGTTGGGCATCGGCTTGGGGATTGCCGCCTTGGGTGGGCATAGGATGGATATTCTTAGGGGGAATCGCAACTTGATCCAACCAGGCATCTCGCGCCATTTTTTGGTTGCTATCGGGGTCTTCCGGCGGCACATAGCGTTCGTCTCCCCAAAAAATATGAAGTTTTTCCCAAGGAAGAGACTGTTGCGCTAATTGTTCATAAACCGGTTTTGGCGTTCCCCCGCCGGCTAAGGCAAGGCTGCATTGTCCTCGTTGCGCGATCGCGCTTTCGATGCGTTCTACAATTAAATTTAAGGCGCGATCGGTTAAACTAGAGCGATCTGACAAAATTTCGATAGGCATTTTCAGTAATAGAAACAGGCAACACTAAAATGTTATGATAACTGTTACTATTTTGACCAAAAGAGCCAACTTCAATTTAGTAGCGGCATAATAGAAATACATGTAATATTTTTTAAAGAACTGGCGAGTCGGCAATGGGCTTTGAGCCAGCATCATCTACCCTATCTGACATATCCGTCAACAAATTTTTAACAGTAAGGAGAATCAACCCTCGGTGATTGAACGTTTCAAGCAAAACCTGAAAAACGACTTAATTGCGGGGTTGCTCGTTGTTATTCCCCTGGCAACCACAATTTGGTTAACCATGTGCGATTCGTTTCCTGCTTATACTTCGGATTTCGTGGGAAATCCGAAGTATAAGCAGGAGCTTGGTTAGAACCCCACAGGGGTACAGAACCTTGA